>NZ_JBGVBR010000306.1:0-5424 GCF_045225735.1 Succinimonas sp.
AATCGCCCTCTCGGTGCTGGTGCTCACCGCAAATAAGATCTCCGCCCCGACCCTGATTTTTGATGAAATCGACACCGGCATCAGCGGCAGAACCGCCGCCATTACCGGAAAGCTTCTCAGACTTCTCGGCAGGCATTCTCAGGTCATCACCGTTACCCATCTCCCCCAGGTGGCGGCTTCGGCTCATCACCAGTACGAGGTGAAAAAGGAGACGGTAAATGACGTTACCGAAAGCTCGGTAACCGAACTGGACACCGCCGGAAGAGAGCAGGAAATTGCCCGGCTTCTGGGGAGCTCCGAGATCACCGAGGCGGCGCTTGCAAATGCCCGGGAGCTTCTGGGAAATCAGGCCCGGGAAACTGCCAACACCACTCTGGAGGAGCTTCTTCAGGGGGATTAGAATAGATATCGCCCTCATTCACGGTCAGGGATGGCAAGAGGATGAGAAAACCGAGATGCCAAGCATATTCGCCTGACATGGATCTCGGCAGGGAATGCAACTGAAACAGAAGACAAAAGGATTATGCTCGTTAAACATAAACTCGATTTTTCCGTTCCATTGACTAAAGAACAGATATAAATGCTTGAAGCATTGAAAGACAGACCGGTGGTGCCTGATGAAGATTGTCCGGAACTTACCGATGAACAGCTCAGAATAATGGTCGAAGCCAGAAGAATTCGCCAGGAACGGAAAAAAAAGAAACAAGAAGCTTCTGATCAAAAGGAGTCTTAAATATTGCCAAGTCATTTGGCAAAGGATGCGCTGCTGCTCTCGGTGAAATACTGGAGAAGGCTTTAACTGATACCTCCGTGCTGAAACAGTTCTTGTAATAAGAACTTGCAAAAATAAACCGCCGGAGCGGGCCGGGTTCGCCTGACATATTCGCCTGCAGGGCGAGCCGAACGGCCATGTCGCCATAGCATCTGAAATCGCCGCGCGAGTCATTACAGCCCTCTGAACCCGCGTGCGAGGCCATCGTACTCAGAGGCCCGGGGAACGCAGCCGCCGGCAGCAGGCACTGCCGTCGATCTTGCAATCTCCTTTATCAAACCCTCGTTTGTTCACTCCTTGTTTCGCTGCATACGGAGCGGGGGGCATTTTCTGGCATCGCCGGGAAGCATTGCCTTATTCTTCAATTGTTTTGAAAACAGGTTCTGCGGCAAAGCCTGCGATCCTTGATCACTCAATCAATTTCAATCCCGCGGATTCCGAGGAGCGCTGAAATTGTCTGATATGTTAGTGTGAAAAATCAAGTATCACTAATCTTGAATTTGTGTGAAAACCAAGCATCACTAATCTTGAATTCGTGTGATTTTTATGGTTTACTAAACTTGAAAAAGTGTTATGTCTTTTAACATGAGCTGCGAATACCTGACAGTCGCAAAACAAGGCAGGTGCCTGTGAAACGGAAAATATATGACACCATGGTACGCTGGAAACAGGAAAGCGCCGGCAAAACCGCCCTTCTTATTGACGGAGCCCGTCGTGTTGGAAAAAGCTATATTGCCGAAGAATTTGCCAGGACGCAATATCGATCCTACATTCTCATCGACTTCAACAGAGCAGGCAAGGAGGTTCGAGATCTTTTTGAACAAAACCTGAATGATCTTGACTCCTTCTTTATGTATCTCTCCGCAATATACGGAGTTACCCTGTACCGGAACGATTCCCTCATCATTCTGGATGAAATTCAGTTTTTCCCCAGGGCAAGATCGGCAATTAAGTATCTGGTGGCCGACGGGCGCTACCATTACCTCGAGACCGGTTCTTTAATGTCCATCCGCCAAAATGTGGCTGACATTCTGATTCCCTCCGAGGAACGGCATCTGAAAATGTATCCCCTGGATTTTGAGGAGTTCCTTTGGGCCATGAACGAAACCCCGCTGGCGGATCTGATGAAAGTCTGTTTCGAAAAGAAAAAGGAAATGGGACCGGCTCTTCACAGAAAGGCCATGACGCTGTTCAGAAAATATCTCATTATAGGCGGCATGCCGCAAGCCGTCAGTACCTATCAGGAAACACAGGATTTTGCAAAAGCCGATGCCATAAAGCGGGACATCCTTGAACTGTACCGGCAGGACATCGCAAAACATGCCAAAGGGTATGAAAGAAAAGCTGAAGCTGTTTTTGACGAAATCCCGGAACAGTTATCCCGGCATGAAAAAAAATTTGTGCTGTCGGCGCTGGGAAGAGGCACCAGATTCAGAGACTACGAAAGCGCCTTCCTGTGGCTGGAGGATGCCATGATATGCAATGTCTGCTATAACTCCTCCGCTCCTGATGTCGGCATCAGAATGAACCGGGATCGCACCACATTAAAGCTGTATTTTGGCGATACCGGTCTCCTGATAAGTCATGCCTTTGACGAAAACGGTCTGGTCACACAGGAAATCTATAAAAAGCTCCTCTTAGGCAAACTGGAAGTAAACGAGGGCATGATTTTCGAGAACATCGTAGCTCAGATGCTGACCGCCTCCGGACACCGGCTGTACTTCTATTCAAACTCTTCCAGAAATGATAAAAATGCCCGGATGGAGATAGACTTTCTGATCACCAAGAGAAAAATCACCGGCAGACATAACGTTTCTGCAATAGAAGTGAAATCAGGATCGCGATACACCTATTCGTCTCTCCGGAAGTTCATGGACAGGTACCGAGAACAGCTTGATGTTCCTTACATTCTGCATACTGCCGATTATTACGAAAAGGACGGAATAGCATTCCTCCCGGTATACTGGACCTGGCTGCTCTGAGCGATTGCAAATCTCATCATATGCTAACCCTGCCGGCCTCGTAATCTTCACGGACAAGCACGGCGCTGAAAAGTCCCGCATCCTTCATCCAAATACGTGAAGAAGAAATTCAACAAAGATGCAGCATTACTGACTATCCCCAGTACCTATCGGCAGTATTCTTGATTTGGTGCAGATCTCCGCTGCCGTTAATCTTGATTTGGTGCAGATTTCCTCCGCTGCTAATCTTGATTTGGTGTAACACCCCACCATCTCCCGCAGGCGGGTTCGCATCTGCCCTCACGATGTGAAAAAGAAAACGGTAAATGACGTTACCGAAAGCTCGGTAACCGAATTGGACACCGCCGGAAGAGAGCAGGAAATCGCCCGGCTTCTGGGGAGCTCCGAGATCACCGAGGCAGCTCTGGCAAATGCCTGGGAACTTCTGGGAAATCAGGCCCGGGAGACTGCGAATACCACCCTGGAGGAGCTTCTTCAGGGGGATTAGCAGGAACGCATTAAGCCGATCCTGATTTGCGCAGCCGGAATGCGATCTCCGGTGTTATGAAAACGTTAAACCGCTTGCATTTTTTTGTGATAAATGTATCATGGCGCTGTTTTTGTTTTTAACCACCCGTTTATTGAAAGGTATTTTGTTATGGGCAGATTGTATTATTTCCTCTCCGTTATAGCTATTGGCATTCTTGGTTGCGCGGCCTCTCTGAGCCTTATTCCTATGGATGCCATAAAGCAGGCGCAAACTCCTGAAGCTATGCAGGCTGCTTTAGATTCTATTAGCGGGGTTAAGGTTTTTGCGATAAATCTCATTTTCACCGTCCTGTTCATTGCAGCCACCTGCCTGCGTCTGGCTAATGCCGGCATGAGCAAGTTGCTGTCTCTTCTTATGTTCATCCCCCTCGTTAACTTCTGCTTCATGATTTTCCTCTTCTTCAAGGCTCCTCAGGAATAATCAGAAAGCTCATTTACGCTGACTGAATTTTCTTCATCAGGAAGAACAGGAAGATCGCAAAAACTGAAGTCTGTCGCTGTAATGGCGGGAGGCTTTTTTGTCTGCATGATAGCTCCGGCCCCGGTTGAAATCCCCTTGCGGATACCGGGCGGAGGCCCGGTTTTCCGGGGACGGCTTTCCATGTTCACCGGTCACATCATGCCGGAGCTTTCCATAATAACCTCGCTCTTAGAGGGATCGTTCTTTGAATGCTGCACCCGGATTTTTGACTTTATCATGGTGCCATGAACCACCTGATCCACGTGAGTGATAATGCCAATCTGACGCTGCGTTACCGTGTTCAGAGTGCTTATCACTTCATCCAGACGTTCATTGTCCAAGGTATCAAAGCCTTCATCGATAAACATATTGTCCACCCGGATATTGCCGGAGATGAGATCCGAAAGTCCCAGCGCCAGACCCAGAGCTACCCGGAACTTTTCGCCGCCGGAAAGGGAGTTTATGATGCGGTTCGTATCCCCCTGATAATGGTCGGTAACGATTATATCCAGAGAATTTGCCGTTTTTTCGCTGTCGGTCTGCC
Organism: Succinimonas sp.; assembly: GCF_045225735.1. Lineage (NCBI taxonomy): Bacteria > Pseudomonadati > Pseudomonadota > Gammaproteobacteria > Aeromonadales > Succinivibrionaceae > Succinimonas > Succinimonas sp. The sequence continues at coordinate 4,287 of NZ_JBGVBR010000306.1, forward strand.
GTTCCGCCTGCTGAAGCTCATACCTGCCGCCGGTAAAGCTCCGAATGTAGAAATTGGCCTTGCTCATAAGATAACTGAAGGTAATGGTCTGCGCATAGGCGGCAAAGCTTTTTTTCTTTTCAAACATCTCAGCGAGCTTATAAAGAGGCCCGTTATCATTTTTGAGCTTCTCTTCCTTTTCCTGACATTCCTGAAGTGATTTAAGATTATCTTCATTGCTGCGCAGTTTGAAGGAAAGCTCGTTTTTGTCGCCGTCTATCATAGTCCTGCTTTGGGCAAGCTCCTCCTCCAGGCCCTCGCGAAGCTTGCCTTCCGGAGTAAAATCATCCTCGGAAAGCCCTTTGCGATGCTGCTCCAGAGAATTATTGAACTTATCCAGCACCGCATTCTGTTCCCGGATCTGATTGCCGGTTTCGGAAAGGCGATCCTGCACGCTCTTCACGGCAGTTTTAGCGCTGTTGTAAACCTCGGAAGTAATATCAAGTCCGGCAATGATTTCCGCTCCTGAAAATTCTTCGTTAGCGCTGGCAATCAATGCGGCCTTCTCTGACATTTCAGTCTGCTTGTCAGAAAGCTCCTTTCTGATGTTATTAAGCTCTCTGGTATTATTCTCCATAAGAACCTGATGGTTTTTAACCGCGTTTTCACTGTTGTTAAAGTTAAGTTCAGCGTCCTTAAGCTCCTTTTCCGCCGCAGATACGGCTTTTTCCAGGAATTCCCTGAGACCGGCAAGGCCGCGGCCATCGGTTATGCGTTCGATTTCAGCATCGGTCTCAGCCTTTTTATTTTTGGTATCGGCCAGATCTGCTTCAAACCCCTGTCGCCGGGCTTTCGCAGCTTCCTGCCGTTCCTGACATCCGGTGATACTGGCGTTGATGCCCTTAAGCTCAGCATCCAGCTTTTCCAGCCGGCCGGGATAGGCGGATAACCGCTCTGCCGTTTCTGAGAGTTCCTTAATTCGGGTTTTGAACTCCTTATCAGCAGCTCCGGCCAGTTCCTCCCAGATGCTTCTGATAAAGGCGCTGTCAGTTTTAACCTGAAGAGACTCCAAACGGGCTGAGGTTTCCGTAATTTGATCTCTGATCTTATTCAGGCTTTCCTGCTCCTTTTGGTAGCTCTCACAATCATTCTGCGCCTT
>NZ_JBGVBR010000307.1:0-6670 GCF_045225735.1 Succinimonas sp.
TCGTGGATGACACCCATCCCGATCTCCGTCCTAATGTCAGAGGAGATGCTGCTGTGGGAATTCCCTATGATCACAGCCACGGCACCAAGGTGGCCGGCCTCATTGCCGCAGCTCCCGCCAATGCCGAGGGGAGCCGCGGAGTGGCCTACGATGCCGGGCTCAGATCCTATGAGGGATATTTTAATAATACCTCCATGCTGACCTCGCTCTTTATGGATGCCTTCAGCGATGCGCCGGACGTGCGGGTGGCCAACGCCAGCTTCGGGGTGACCGTCCCGGTGTTTGAAGGAAACTCCGCCCTCAGAATGTCTCTTGATAATCTTCAGGATGCCGGGGTGCTCCTGGTGAAGTCCGCCGGAAACGGCTTCGGCGGCATCGAGGAGTACAGCGACTGCCAGAGCATCGGAGTTTCCTGCGACTTTTCCGGAATGGACGAGGAGAATGTGCATCCGGCCACGGTGGTAACGGGAGCCGTGAACGCTCTGGGGGGGCATGCCTCCTATTCCTCTCCGGGGGCTAATCTGTTTATTTCCGCCCCCTCCGGGGATGACTGGCATCCGCATCTCATTACCGCGGACTGGCAGAGCTCCTGCGCCGGAAATCCGGATCCCGAGTATGTTTATGCCTCCCTTATAAAGGGCAGAAATCCCTTTTACGCTATCCCCTGCTACCGTTATACCAACACGTTTTCCGGCACCTCGGCGGCGGCTCCTCAGGTTTCCGGCGCCGCGGCGGTGGTGTTTTCGGCAAATCCCGGGCTCAGTATCTGGCAGGCCAGATATGCACTCGCGGCCAGCGCCCGGAATGATGCGGTGTTCCCGGCCATGGCGGAGGATGAACCCGTAACCTCCCGGGGCCTCACGGTGAATCAGGGGTGGATCACCAATGCCGCGGGCTGGCGCTTCAGCGCCAAATACGGCTTCGGTCTTGCGGATGTGTCCGGGGCCGCCGCCATTGCCCGCAACTGCTCCGCGGATCCCGCCTGCGTCCGCCGGGAGGACGATCCCCGGGAGTTCCGTTCCGGGATCATGTACTGCGCTCCGGCTGCCAAACCCGACAGCAGGTTTGCCAGCGCCTACAGCTGCACGTTTTCCGGATTTTCCGGAGAGGGGGTGATCACGTCAAAGGAAAACTATGAGGTGGAAAACGTCGTTCTGGACATGGGCAATACGGTCTTTGATCCGGATCAGGATTATGCCAATACTCTGGACTGCAAAGATATTTCCTTTGATTATCACAGCTCCTCGGACGCCAGGAGCTTCCGGGCGCTCTCTCTCATTCAGGTGGAGATCCGCTCCCCGGAGCATACTCTGAGCGTGCTGAAGCCCCTTTATGCGGTTTTTGAGGGCAAAACCCCGGGAACCGCAATGAGAAGCCTCACCAATGCCTTCCGGGGAGAGAACTTCACTCCCGGGGACAGCTTTACCGTGAATGTCTATTCCCAGTGCCCCCTGGCTCTCCCGGTGCTTAAGGATGCCTATGTTACGGTGCATGCCTTTAAGAAGTAGCAGGGTGTCCCGGCGCCATCCGGGATGCCGGATTTTGCCGGGATTTTTGTGAAAGCCCTTTCTGTTGGTGTATAATTTCCGGCATAAGGCAAGGAACGGAACCTTTGCCGTTATCCGGCAGCGGAGAGAACGGGCTAAGCGGAACGGTCATACGATAATGCAGAACACACAGGCGCCTAAAAAGGCTACCCCATTTATGGAAAAGATCCCCAATGCTCTGACTTTGTTCAGGGTTATTCTTATTCCCTTTTACGTTCTCTTTTATTACCTTCCCTTTGATTTAAGCAATCTGGTGGCAGCGGTGATCTTTATCATCGCCTGCCTCACCGATCTTCTGGACGGGTATCTGGCCCGGAAATGGCAGGTTTGCTCCCGCTTCGGAGCCTTTCTGGATCCCGTGGCGGACAAGATCATGGTCTGCGTGGCCCTGATCCTCATGGTGAGCCACTACAGCAAATACGAAGCCAATTACTTTCCCTATATCAGCGTCATTATCACCCTCTGCGCCATTGTGGTGGTGTCCCGGGAAATCGTCATCAGCGCCCTCCGGGAATGGATGGCGGAAATCGGCAGCCGGGCCCGGGTGGCGGTAAGCTGGATCGGGAAGTGGAAGACCTCCATTCAGATGATCGCCATTTCCGGTCTCATCTGGCGTCATAACATGGAGATGGTGTATGTGGGGCTGGGTCTGCTGCTTATTGCCGTGGTGCTGACCATCTGGTCCATGATCGATTACATTATCGCCGGGGTGCGCGCCATCAATGAAAAGACCGCCGCCGCGGCTCAGGCCGCAAAGCAGGCCCCGGTTCCGGAATCCGACAATGACGGCACCGCAGCCGGAGAGGACTCCCGTGACAGCGCCCAGTGAGGAGAAGCCTCTGATGACAGATGAGATCCGCGATGAGGATTTTGCGGATTGTCCCGTGATTGCCCCCCGGGAGGAGCCCGGATTCCTTAAGGTTCCGGATCTGCCGCCGGATCCCGTCCCCGCGGTATCTCCGTCCCCGTCCGGATCCCCGGATCTCCGCAAAAGCTTTTATCTTGAGGCCTACCGCAATGCGGACAAATCCGGGGTGATTCCCTGTCAGGCCTGCGGCGCTCCGGCTCTTCCCTTTATGCGCTACTGCCCCATGTGCGGCCGGGAGCTTTTGCCGGCGGGGCCGGCGGCCGTCCCCCGGGCGCCGGAGGATCCCCGCATTCTTAAAGCCCGCTTCCTGCACCGGCTTATGACAGCCCAGCTTTTGACGCTCCTCGCCATCCCGGCGGGATTTCTGACGGCGCTGGTTTTTGCGGTGATAAATGCGGGATCGGTGCTCCATGCGGCGCTGGTGATGCTGGTGAACAAGCTTCTGGGGCCGCTGCTCAGCCTGGCTCTGGGCATGGATTTCAATTCCGGCGCTCTGAACCAGCTTCAGGGGCAGTATCTTTCCCTGATAAGCGAATACGGGGACAAGGCGGTTTTCTGGGCAGAAACCATGGTGGCCGCTCCCTTTATGGTGTTCCTGGTGTTCGCCCTTGCGGCCATGGCGATTTCCTTCGGGGCCCGGGGACTTTTTCCGGCAGGGGACTTCCCCCGCACCCGCCGCATGCTGCGCCGCTGCCTGGGCGCCGGGCTTCTGGGTTCTCTCGCTTCCGGACTGGCCGTTTTTCTGATTTACCGCTTCTGGAGCTTCCCCCTCCTGCTCCTGTCCCTGAATGTTTCTCTTTTAGCCGCCGTCTGGCTGTCCCTGAAGTTTTTTACGGTTAAGGGCGTCCTGAAAAGGGCGAGCCGGGGCCAGCCGCCGACGGAAAGGGCCGGCGTCTGGTATCTCTGGGCCGGCATGGGAAGTCTCCTTATCTGTCTTCTGGGCCTGGACAGCATGGCTCTGGCGTTTCTTTTATAGGTTTGGCGGGGCATAAGCGGCGGGTTCGGACGCCAAACCGGCGCTCCGGAGGGCCGCGCCGGGGCCTCCGGCCGCCGGAAGACCCCGCTGATCCCCAAAAAACGGCATTTTCCGGCGGAAAAATGTGAATATAGTGATCTGTTATAAAAAACTTTTTTCAAGTCTTTGGCAAAATAGCAGGATAAGCGGGCATTGTCTGCCGCCCGCCTTGTGCCCGAAATTCGCGGAGGAGGACGGGCGCCTGAATTTCAGTTGTTACAGGGAATTATTAGTATGACCAGCAATATGGATACCGGAAGCATGCACCTTGCGGCTCTTGTACGTGATTTCATCATATACATCGACCACGAGTGCTTTGAGCGTCCGGATGAACTGCAGCGCTTTCTGGGAGACTCTTCGCAGTATTTAAGGCGTTATAACAGAAAAGTGATTGTCAATACTGACTATGTAACAGCTGCCCAGAAGACGCTGTCGGATGCGAGCAAGCTTCATACCTGCATGCAGCGCCTGGAAACCTCGGGACGTCTGGAACGTCTGGATGCCGAGGATATCGAAACTGCGGTGTCCGATCTTCTGGAAAAGGACAACGTGCTTCTGATTACTCAGGATCGGGCGCAGGCCGATGCGGTATTCGGGATGCCGCGGCTTTCTGAGCTGACCACTCTTTACATTAAAACCATTGCCGAAAGCGCGGACATGCAGGACTTCACGGGCATCCGTCCCAAGAAGAGCATCCCTCTGGGCAATGCTCCCATGCAGGCCGCCACCGTCAAGCATATTATTCTGGACATCTCCTCCCTGAAATTCGAGTGGACCTCCTATTTCCTGGAGGATATCACCGCTCCCATGGTGCTTAACCAGCATGCCTTCACCCTTTATGTCCTTAACCGGCAGCTGGAAGAGGCCAGAAAAGAAGGCGAGATCAGCAGGGCGGTGCATCGCGTTTACGGCCACTTCAATCATGAAAACATGGCCGAGACCCGGGACGAGCTCAAGTTCAAGGATGACGCCAGAGCCATTCAGAAGCTGCGCACCCAGGGAAATATCGCCGTGCTGACCTACAGTCCCGCCCGGGCCGGCAATTTCTACAACTTTAACGACAAGGATCTCTCGGGGCGGATCGTGCTTCCGGTCACCTACGTGAACGGCGCGGTTTCCGCTGATTTCGCTTGCCCGTGGCGCCGGGACATTCTGGCGCTTTTTGAAAATCTGGCCAGTCAGGTCAAAGAGGATAGCTTCGATAAGTATGAAAAAATTGCTGAAAAGGAAAAAAGCGCTTCTTCACAGGAGGATCCGAAGGGCCTTCTGGCAGCATTTGAAAGAAACAGCAGCAAGCTGAATTCCCGGCCCCGGGAGCCTGATGACGGCACCGTGGTCTCTCCTATGAAGAGAACCGTGGACAGCGTGCAAATCGATATTCCCGATGCTCCCGAGGTGGTTAATCCCGGACTGGCGGCTCCTCATGTGGACATGGGCACCATTGATCCCGACAAGGGCCTTTCCGGTCAGATGGACGCCATTATTCCCAGCATTCCCCGGCAGAAGGGCCACCGGCCGTTTGATCCGGTTTCCGGTCTTTTTGACAAGACCCGGAGCGTGCAGAAGAACCAGTCCCGCACGGTTTCTCTCTTCGGGGAGGAGCAGGAAAAGAAGCCCGTAACCGTATTCTCGGAGGGCTTTAAGGAAGGGACTCATTTTGGAGAACATCTGCCGCCGAAGCCGGCCCCGGCTGCGGCAGCGCCGGAGACCGCGGTTCCGGCTCCGGAGCCCCGGGAGATCAAGAAGGATTTTGAGAGAATCGGCGAAGTCTCCGAGACTAGCGTTGCCGCTGTGGCCCGGGATGATTTCCCCGCCGCCGCGGAGTCCATGCCCGATCCCCTGATGTTTTCCGGTGAGCCCCGCGCCGCCGCCTCAGCCGAGACGCCGGAGTCCTTTGTGTCTTTGAATCCTCTGGAGGCCACCCCGGTGCATGAGGGCGAGGAGATTGCTCTCGAGGGCGTGGAGCAGGAGGATCTTTCCCAGGAGGGACGGAGACGTCAGGAAGAGCTGGAGCAGGAGCGGGAAGAGAACGCCAGCCGTCCCTCCGGCCGCATTCTCAAGCCTCTGGCTCCCCCGGATCCGGATCTTGAGACCCGTTCAGAGACCCGAGCAGATGTTTCCGGCGGGATGATTGTGCCCCGGGAGACGGTTTCCGCCGAGAGACCCGGCATTCTGGCCGCTCCGGAAGACTCCCTGAATCCCCCCGGCATGATTCAGAACCCCAATGCTCCTTCTCTGGGCGGCGGCCTGCTGAATCCCGAGGCTCCTTCCCTTAATGCCGGCGCGGTAACCGGCGGCATTCTGAACCCCGAGGCTCCTTCTCTGGATGCCGGTCCGGTAACCGGCGGCATTCAGAATCCGGAAGCGCCCACCTTGGACGCCGGCCCGGTTTCTGCCCGCATTCAGAATCCCGAGGCTCCCACTCTGGACGCCGGCCCGGTTTCCGGCGGCATTCAGAATCCTGAGGCTCCCACCCTGGACGCAGGCCCGGTAACCGCCCGCATTCAGAATCCGGAGGCTCCCACTTTGGACGCTGCCCCGGTTTCCGGCGGTATACTGAATCCCGAAGCGCCGCTGCTGTCTCCCCTGGGAGCTCAGGATGAACCTTTTTCCGGTGGCGCAGCTGATACTTCTGCTTCCTTTGCCGCCCCTGAGACCGGGGCAGAGCCTGAGCCTCAGGAGGAAGTGACAGCGGAAGTCCTCCAGTCCGGGCCGGATCCGGAGGAGCCTCTTAAGAGCGCCGCTCCCGAGCTTCCGGATACTCCGGCGGAGACGGAGCCTGTCTCTCAGGAGCAGGAGCTTCGCAATGCCAGAAAGGAAGAGCTCATTAATACCCTGTTCGGCCGCGGGAAGCCGGAGCAGTCTGTCTCCGCGCCGGACCCGGAGCCGGTTTCGGAACCCGCCCCGGAGGTTCCGGAGCCGCAGGATGATTTCCTGAATTTCGGGACAGACGAGGAGCCCGCCGCGGCAAGCGTCCCTGAAACTCAGATTCCCGAGCCTGAGGAGCCCCCTTATGAGGATCCCCGCTCCGCCCGGAAGGCCGCCATCCTGAATTCCCTCATGGGGAAGAAGAATGGCACCCAGGATAACAATAATGCCGAAGCCTCTGTTACCGCCCCGCAGCCGGAGTTCAAGAGGAAGAATGATCTTCTGAAATCCCTGGCCGGCTCCGGAGCCTTTGTTTCCCCGTCCCCTAAGACTCCTGCCCCCGAGGCCGCAGCCCCGGAGACTCCGGCGGAG
>NZ_JBGVBR010000308.1:0-8376 GCF_045225735.1 Succinimonas sp.
GTCAGGCTGAAGCATATTGTATTCGTCAAAATTATTCAGAGCTGACTCGGAATTGTATTTCTTTATCGGGAGAATGCCGGTAAGGTATGCCAGAGAAAAGCAGGAAAGTCCGTCAGAGGCTTTGAATAAACCGGCCAGCATATCCATAAATTTTTCCTGAAGAGTTTCGTCATCTCGGTATTCCCGGTATATCAGATCCCATTCATCCATAATGAGAACAAATTTGGCTTCAGTGGCCACCAAAGCCTGTTTTAATGATTTTCTCCCGATCAGAGGAGCCTTGCTGATCTTTTCTTCAAATTCTTGGTTCTGTCTGATTTCCAGCAATGTCACATACTGCAAATAGTCAACGATATCGTCCACATAATCAACATGCAGACTTTCATCTGACTTATAGGCCTTGAAATTGTCATCTATGCTGTTCATGTCCCAGTAGATAACATTGCATTTGTTCAGGTATTCCTCGTAGGTAATTTTCTTTTTCTGCCCGTTAATTGTTTTTGTCCTGGCATAACCGGTTACTTTTAATCCAGAAAACAAGGCCTTGCTGTCAGCTCCTTTGGAATAATAAGAAGCAAGCATGTGAGCGGTGACGGTTTTTCCGAAACGCCGAGGTTTGGTGAAGGCGATAAGTTTTAAATCTCCGGCATCCAGTCTGTCTATGGTTTCACTGATAAAATCGGTCTTATCAACGAAGATACCAGAGTCTTGTTTAGCCACAAGTTCGGTAAATGCATTGCTGCCGCCGGGGTTTAAAAAAGTTCCCATATCGCTTTCTCCGTAAAACTATTCCGGGCAGCCCCGGGGAGATCCCTGACTGACCTAATATACCATAGCAAATTGGTTCATTACCAAGGGAAAACCGGCCGATCTGACTTAACATAATATAGCACGTTGAGTCATCCTGTCTAAAATACCGCTTTGGCCGGAGTATCCCCCGGGCGTTTTCTCCCGAAAACAAGGCCGGTTTCATAAATAAGGCGGGGCCGGGATGCCCGTCTGCTTTCATGCAGGGCATGTCTGGCAAGTTCATGAGATATGACAGCCATCTCGTTCCCTGTCCGAAAAAGCTCCTTTAATCGCAGCTTAAACATATCTCAGCTCTACTCTCCCTGCATGAAAACCTCTTTCTCAGAAGGGCGGTTCCGGGATCTCCTGAGAGGCAGGGCCGGATTCGGCAGCAATAACCGGGGATCCTTACTCCGCAGCCTCTTCCGGATCCTCCTCCGGGAATGCGGTCTCCCCGGCTTCATCCTCCCGGCGTTTCTGTTCGTTAAGGAGCGTATTTCGTACATACCGGAAATAGTCGCGGTAATGTTCCTTGGATTTGAAGGGATATTCCGGGAATATGATTCCGGATTCCGCGGCGATTCTCCGGACTTCCTCTGGAGGGTTTTGGTCAAAGAACGATCTCAGTTCCTGCTTATGTCTGGTGCGGCGGTTCCGGTTCCCGTTGATGCGGGTCAGAAGCTCCTGGTCATTGCAGAAGCGGATCCCTCCGAAGTCCGGCCTCGTTTTGGTGTAATGGATGCTGTAACTGGTTTTCCCGCAAAGAGAGCGAAAGTTTCTCAGGAAAGTCAGGTATTCCCTGATCCTTTCGGTGTCTCCCAGGGCAGGGAGTTTGCAGGCATAGGATATCAGGAAGCGCGTCAGACGGGAGTTGCCTCGGATCATGGCCGCTGCGGCCAGCTGGCAGATAATGGGCAGGTATTCATCGTCAGAGAAAAAGTCCCATTCCGTTTTGCTTCTGTAATTCATGTCCGGAAGCTCGGTTATTTCCTTCCATGTCTTAATGCGGAAAAAGGGAAAACGGCAGTCATCCCGGCAGTCATGGCATTTCAGGCCGGCTTCCTCCGCAGGAACGCAGTCCTTCTTTTCTCTTGCCAGAAAAACATAGTCCAGCGTGCCGGACACGGGATTTGCCGAACACAGGAAGCCCGTCATGGCCAGGGAGGGAATGAACCTTGCGTATGGCATCATTCCGAAGAGCTGGTCTTTGCGGAACAGGGGGATCGGGGTGGAGTACTTCCCGAACGTCTTTTCCAGCCAGGCGATGTCCTTCGGAGTTCCGGGCAGGCTTCCGGTTCCGGCGTATCTGAACTCCGCGGAAACGTACTGTTCGACCGTTACCAGAAAAGCGCCGTAGTCAGCGAGCTTAATCATTGTTTTTTCCCTTGTTTTCCGGGGCGGCTGGTTCTGCCAAAATAAAAGAATCCCGCCCTGGAGAGGGGCAGGATTCAGATAACAATACCGGAAAAATCAGACTAAATAAGCCGGAGGCTCAAGGCCGTTTTTGCGGCAAAAGTCCACTAACTCTTTGTTTCGAGCGTCTGACTCAGCGCGGGCTTGGGCCTCTGCATCAGCTCTCGCTGATTCGGCTTTAATAATCTCATCCTTCGCCTTGATCTCGGCTTCGGCCTTTAAACGAGCATTGCGCTCTGTCATAAGGCTGATCTCTGTTTTACTCTCGCTCATATACACATCCCATGAAAGATCATTTTTAAGAAATTCCACATCCGCTCTGATGATATTTACCATTATACCATCATGATCTTTGTCAAGAAGTTCTTTAATGTCTTTATGGGTCTCGCACATCAGAAACGAGAAGTAAAAATCCAAAATCGTCTGAGGATCAGTCACCTGCTGTTTAAACCTGTTCAGGTCTATCACCAAGGTGTTTATCCCTTTCTGATAAGGATTTCCGATGATTCTGTCATCGTCCGTGTCAACGGGGACTGCTTTCCAGCAGTGATGCCATTTGGCGGTATCCAGCTTTACGCAGGACTCCGAACCGGCGCAGGATAATACAACCAGCAGGCACTCTTTCGGTTCCAGATCATCGGTAGGCGTTCCTGCATCCTGATTGGCAGCCAGAGCTCCCCAGTACACAAGAAACCTTCCAATGCCGAAAGAGCTTTTCTGCATCTCAATACCCAGCTGCATCAGTTCCTTTCTATTCTCCTCTTCAGGATTATTTTCAGGAGCGGAGACAGCTTCAAATACATGAGCCACAATATCCAGATCAAAGGTTCTTTTCCCGTATGCAATCTGAATTTCGTTTCCGGCAGAGAAGATGTCAGAAGCCTCTTTCTGGTTGCGGAAGTACATCTTAACAAGCTCCTGGCCGATCTCCCGGAGGACTTCGCTTTTAAGAATAAACTTAAAATAGCTGTCCGTGACGCGGATAATCCGCTGAGACTTATTTTCATCTCTCAGTCTTTCCATCCATTTCATATTCCAAAACAGATCGTGCTGATAAAGCTGTTCAATTTCTTCAGATCTCATATTGATCTCCGTTTAATAAAACACAGCCCCGCTCAGCCGAAGCTTTGCGGGAATTCATCCGTTCCCCATGAAAGGATAAAGCCCCTCATAGATTTCTGTGCTCGATAAGCAAGGCCCTTGCCTGCAAATGCAGGCATTCTCCCCAGAGGAATGAATCTTGCGTATGGCATCATTCCGAAGCGCTGGTCTTTGCGGAAACGGGGGATCGGGGTGGAGTACTTCCCGAACGTCTTTTCCAGCCAGGCGATGTCCTTCGTAGTTCCGGGCAGGCTTCCGGTTCCGGCGTATCTGAACTCCGCGGAAATGTACTGTTCGACCGTTACCAGAAATGCGCCGCAGTCAGCGAGCTTAATCATGGTTTTCTCCCTTGTTTTCCGGGGCGGCCGGGCTTATGCCGGATCCCGCGTCTTCAGGAACGATCTCCCTTCCTTCCCTCAATTCATTGATAAAGTTTTCCAGAACCGGGAGCCCCTCCGGCTCTCTGGTGAGTTCATTCGCCATGAAGCTGTACGCATCCCGGAATCTTCCGGAAAACTCCCCGGTGCCGAAGGTCAGGGCTTTGATATCTCGCTGACAGGTTTCCGCGGGGTTTTCGGCAAAGAATTTCTGAAGAACCGGCCTTTCCAAAAGCCACTTTTCCCGTTTCGCTTTCAGATCCTCCAGAAAATCCTCCGGAGACACGACGGATCTTATGCACTTACGGAAGTCTGTTTCAGCGGGGTTAAAGCAGAAGGGGACGGGAGGATTCTCATGGAAGGTTTTCTGCCAGACTTCCGTCAGGCGGTTCGCGAAGATCCCGGGGAACTTATTGTCGCAGAATTTCCAGAGCTCGGTCAGGCGGAACAGGATGTCATAGGCTTCCATGTTCTTTGCGGTCACGGCCCGGAGCAGGGCGTGAGCAAGGGCACAGCTGCTCTCTTCCTTCCAGGAGAACTGGATGAACTTCCGGTGTTCCTTTTTGCCCTCCAGGGGTTTGAAAATGACATCCTCGGGGATCGTGTCCAAACGGCAGATCGGATTTGCCCGGGAGTCGTTCCTCTGGCAGCGGCAGTGTTCCCGATCCGGGAGGGGCTTCCGGGAAAACACCACGGCATAGATCCGGCGCCAGTCGGGATCGGAGAAGGCAGCGGCGAAATACTCAGCGGAGGCGGGGATCACGAGACGTTTACCCCGGCCCTTTTTGCTGTCAACGCTTTCCAGCACGGGGGATCCGTAATCCGAGAAAAGCTCCTCGATAAAATCGCAGGATTCGGCTAAAAGCGGGAATTGAAGGCGCCAGCTGCAGTCGAAGCCGGCATTGGCATAAACGCGAACTGCGGTCAGAAAGCAGTTCCGGTCGGTGAAAAAAAGCATCTGGCTGTTCCTGATAAAGGTAAATACAAAGCGTCCGAAAACGCAATTATCGCAGAAGGGCGAACATGTATTCAGAAAAGACAATCACTTTCGGTTTGTCACGGCGGGGATCCCATTCCCGCCGACTCCGCATCATTCCTTAAATTCTGTCTCGTTAATGCGACGCGTTATCGGATTTATGCCCGTGATCTGCCCGGTTCCTAACTCGTGCTGTTATTGCTGATTGCATTTACAATGCAAGAAATATTAATAAAATAACACAAAATGATTGCATTTACAACGCAATAACGATATGCTTGGAATATGGGGGAAAGATTCCGATCGGCGTCTTTCTTCTGGCAGGAAACAGCTCCCGTCTATTCAGGGGACGGTCTCGGAAAGCCGTATCAAACCCGGATAAAAAGGGATTTTCAGAACTGCCGCCGCCCTTAACTTACACACTGCGGCGGCGGACAAAAAGCGGTAAAATACGGGAGACAGAACATAAAATTGATTCCTGCTGAAAAAGTGATAGGGCCCCCGCCAAGTTTTATGGCGTTATCCGGGGATCTGCAGCCCTGAGTTCGCTCCTGCCTGCCATGGCCGAAAATGAGGCCCCGGCTTTCCCAGAAATCTGCCGGCCGGAGAAACCGGAGCTTCTGATTTTTATCTGACGCATTCGCAGAGTCACGCAGTAGACGGCAGAACAGACGGAATCATTTAAGAGGGAACACATACGGATACACAGGGGATAGCATAATTATGAAGGTATCAGAAGAGGAAATGGAGGCCAGACGGCAGCACCACCGCAAAATAGCGGAGGTTTACGGTCCCCTGGATTTTGAGGAGCCGGCCATGCCGATTCTCCCTCATGACAAGCGGGAACAGCTTGTCTCTTTGCTTTCGAGCTGCGAAACTCTCACCAACATTGAGATGGATTATTGCCGGTTTTTTAAAGACATTGAGATGGAGTGCAGCGATCCCGCAAGGGCTCCCTATATCGAGGGATGCTACATCTACGGCACCTATACCATAAACCGCGACTCCTGCGGCTCCTACAGCGGAGAAATCGAATGCCTTAAATCCGTAACTGCCGTTATCCCGGAGCTTCCCGGCTTCCTGAAGATCCGTTCCCGGAACCGGAGTTATTTTTTCCGGAACTGCGCCCGGAGCTTTGAGCCTTTGGAAAAGCAGCAGCTCAGCGTTCATGTTTTTGAGCAGGAAAGCAATCTCATTCCCTTAATGCAGAAGGAAATGTCCCGGTCGGACAGCCATATCTACTGCTACGGCGTCTGGCATGACCCGGAGATCTATAACGGAGATTATACGGAGATCCTAAGCGGTTACTGCTGGGATAAGTCCGTGTCATCCGCCGCCCTGATGAAAAAGATGTCCTTCGAGGGGGCTTATCTGGTATTCATGGATGCCGGAAGCTACTACCTGCAGAAGCTCCCCGACTACAGCCCTGCGGGAGCCCGCATTCTTGAGGTTGATTTCCGGAACAAGCGGGGGTGATCCGCCCCATGTCAGCTGCCGCTGCCACAAAACGACCAGCCAGAAAACCAGCTTCGAGGGAAGAACAACAGTCTTCCGGGGCAGCGGGAATCCGGCTGTTCCATAGCATGGGAGTCCCGGACGGAGCCGTTCTGATGTCATCCCGGCAGAAAAAGCATATCTTCCGGGTGTTCCGGGAGATCCTGAAATAGTCAGACGATTCGGAATCCCGGCCCATTTCCGCCCGGAAGGCATCTCAAATATCAGCGCTTAACCCTGAAAAGCACAGGAGATCATCTTGGACACAGCTTATGCAACCGTAAGTTACCCGGAGACCGCCCCCAGTCAGCTCAGAATTCTGGACAGCTGCGAGTATCTTTTCCAGAAAAGCGACAAAAACGAAATGTTCTTCGGCGTTATGCCCAGCGGTTTGGAAGCAACTCTCAGGATCACCGAGATTGATTTTCCGAACTGCGAGGTCAGGGCTCTGGTAAAACAGAAAAACGACGGAACGAAAAACGACATAACGGATCCCGAGCCCCTGCTGAAGCTCCTTCTGAAGTTCCCGAATCAGACCGCCATTGTCAACGACGGGATTTATGCTGTCATCGTCTCATATCTCCGATACCAGGAAATACCGGAGGATAAATGGACGGAATGCCTGCTGAGATCCGATGACGAGCAGAAAAGCTGCCGCATGGTCATGCTTAAGAGCAAAAAGGGGTATTACGAGCGATGCGGCATGAACTACGATCCGGAAGCCCTTTCCTGTTTCAGCGTGTCTCTGACGCTGGCAGAGGAAAACACCGGGACAAAGACAGCCGCTCCCGAATAAGCCGGCATCGGACAGATAATAAGCCGCGCGTTCGGAAGATGCGGTTTTTGCGGCTCCTGAACCCCCGGGGCATTCATAACGCAGGAAGAGAGTTTTAATGAACAGCAGCAAAGAAAAAGAAACTGAAAACATGACCGGAAATCCGGAAGGCGAGAATCCGGGAGCGGCAGATGAAGATCTGGATCTCGTCAGCGCCGTCAAGGAGTTCACCCTGAGACAGAACCGGATCCGCTCGAATATCACCAAAGTTACCCGGGACATGATCAGCGTTATCAATGAGCTGGATAACGTGAAAAATGATTTTCAGGAGCTTTCCGGCAAAATAGCGAAACGTAATCAGAGGGCGGCGGAGGAATGCCAGAAGGCCACGGATCGCCGGAAATACACTACCCCGGTGAAGAAGAATCTGGATGACGCAAGAGAGATCAGAAAACTCAATGCCCTCATCAAAAGTCAGGGCATCGGCGTGGCGGATTTTGTCAAACAGATGGACATTGCCAACCGCACCTTCTACCAGAAGGTCGAAAAGCATTTATTCACCATGAGAGAGCTTAATTATCTGAGAGATGAACTGTCTCTCACAGACGAGGAGTTTATGCGGCTGTTTTTTACCTGATGAACCTGATGATGATCCTGCCCTGATCAAAACAGTCATCGTTATGCCGGAGACTGATTTCGACACATAAGTGATGGCGGGGGGATGGCGCTTGCAAACGTAAAAAACGGCGGGGAAAAAAGATGAATCATAATGAACAGAAAAACCCCCCATATCGTACAGTATCAGGGCTCCAAAAGAAAACTGGCGCCTCAGATTTTACGGTATATGCCGGAAAGATTTGACAGGCTTATTGAGCCCTTTTCCGGCATGGCGGCGATTTCCATAGCCGTGGCAATGGAACACCGGGCAAATTCATACGTCATCATGATCTGAATAAACCCCTGGTGGATATGCTGAAGGAGGCAGTCGAAAATCCTGAGCGTCTTTCTGATGACTACCGAAAAGTCTGGGAAGAGCAATTTTCATACGGTGATAACCACACGGAGCATTTCTTTCTTGTCCGCGACAGGTTTAATGACGGCCAGAAAACCCCGGCAAATATGCTCTATCTGATTGCAAGGTGCGTAAAAGGCTCTGTGCGGTATGGCGGTAACGGAAAATTCAATCAGTCCCCGGACAGGCGCCGACACGGCACCAATCCCGAAACTTTAAGGAAAAACGTCCTGGCCGTTTCCGCCCTCCTTAAAGGAAGAACCATTTTTTCAGATCTTGACTACCATGATGTGCTCGATACGGTATGTCCCGGTGATTTGGTGTACATGGTCCGCCGTATCAGGGTGTTACGACCGACATTGGTCAGTATTTTTTCGGAATTCTTATCCCCTCTGAAGAAAATCAAGATTTGATTCACACTATCAAACCGTGACTAGAA
>NZ_JBGVBR010000309.1:0-2077 GCF_045225735.1 Succinimonas sp.
CAAAAGAGAGGTTTTGCCGCTTCCCAGAAATCCGGTAAGTATCTGCAGGGGAATTAATTTCTTTTCAGCCATGTTGCGATCCTTTAAAAGCCTTTCAGCCTTTGCTTTCCTGTAACAGCCGTTCGGCTGTCTTGACACGTTTTTCAATTTCAGCCCAGTTATTATCAAGCATCAGTCTGGGGCTTACTATATGAGAGGTGCAGACTGCTGCCACGTTATCCAGTTTGAGATACTCCGGAATCTTGTCCAGAGTGATGCCTCCGGTGGCCATGATCCTGACGTCGTACTCCGGATAAAGACCGCCGATAAAGGAAGCGCCGCCCTTTTGTTCCGCAGGATAAAACTTCACTACCGAAAACCCCAGCGTAATAACCTGTCCCAGCATCTCGGCATTGCTTACCGCCGGAATATAGGGAATGCTGTGGAGACAGGCATACTTGATGAGCTCGGGATCAAACACCGGAGAAATTGTGATGTCCATGCCAAGGAAGGAGGCCCGGCGGATATCC
Organism: Succinimonas sp.; assembly: GCF_045225735.1. Lineage (NCBI taxonomy): Bacteria > Pseudomonadati > Pseudomonadota > Gammaproteobacteria > Aeromonadales > Succinivibrionaceae > Succinimonas > Succinimonas sp. The sequence goes on from NZ_JBGVBR010000309.1 coordinate 510, forward strand.
CGGGGGGAACGGCAGGTGCCGGCCAGAAGATAGATTTCCGGATAATCCCGGCGGGCGATGTTGACGAAGGCCTCCATAAACCGGGAATCCATTTTCATTTCCAGCGTCCGAAAACCCGCCTGATAATAAAGATCCACCAGCCTTTCCAGCTGCTCGGGCTTTACCGCATCGATAATGGGGATAATCCTGCTTTCCGCAATGAGCCTGAGGAGATTATCCTGAAAGCAGCCCCGGCCGCCGGAGAGTTCCTTCATGAGCGATGTTCCCGAATTCCCGTTACTTAAACCTTATCTTCCCGAATTATCATTGTCATCATCGTCGTAATCAAATTCGTCGTCATCCATCATGCCGTCAGTGAGAATGTCGAAGATGCTGTCATCGTCATCATCCTCATCTTCATCGGGATCGTAGAAAAAATCATCATCCCGGCCGACAAACATGGCAAAGTCGTCATCATTGCCGGTAACCCGGCCGTCGGCGTCCACCGGCCGGCCGTCCTCGTTGAATATCACATTGCTCTCAAAGGAGCCGTTTTCATCGCTGGTGTAATAGGTTTCCTGACTGATATTGCCGTTTTCGTCATAAAGATCCCGATTCGGATCCCGGGGATCGTACTTCACGATCTCCTCGTCATCCTCTCCTGAAACCGCTTCACTATCGGGCACAAACTCGAAATCGTTCTTTTTCATGGCCGTCTCCCAGACACCTTAAAAACCGCTTTTTTCCGAAAAAGATCTCCCCCTTCCGGAATTCCGCGCCATCATAACAGCAGGTGCTATTTTAAGCCAAATGACCGGGCTTTTCTGAAAAAAATTATCACCCCCGCCGGGGCGGCCCGATTTCCGGTCTCTCCGGCCCTTCCCGGAGAACCCGCGAAGGACACTGTTCAGTCCAATATCCGCTGATGCTGTCTGACTGGCAGAAAACCCGGATCTGGCAAAAAGCCCGCCATCACCTTATGAGCCACGGGCGAAGTTAAAGTCTGAAGGACTTTCTTAACAAGTTTCCGGTCTTGCAGGATCCCCTCTCACAGCTTATCAGGATCCCAGTTCGGATATGCAGGCTCGCCGATTCAGAGCTTCTTCTGCGGATCAGCATCTTCAGGGGCAGCCCAGAGTCTCCGTTACTCATGAGTTCCCCGCCGCGCGCCGGTGCAAATTCACTGATGTAAAGGGGCAGTCAAGTCAGCTCGGATCTATGCGGTTAAATTCATCAAAGCAGTCAAATACTCTCAATCAGCGGGAAAAACTCACCAGAATCCCGGAGGACAGCGCTATTCCTCTGGATAACTCGGCCGCCGAGACATCTGTCCGTGACTATGCCGAGCTGAGACATTAAATGACCAGCGGATTTAGCTCTGCTAAGGGAGCGAAGTCCGCTGGTGTATTCTCATCGATATCATGAAACCTGCAAAGTTCATGGAACTCAACTGGAAGATTATCTTGAATTTCTGTTCAGATACATGGGTGTTCGCAGAAAGTGAGATGAAAGATGAATCACTGTCCGATGAAAGAAGAAATGCTGTTTCTTGAGCAGGCAATGCCTTGGAAATATGATAAGACCTGAAG
>NZ_JBGVBR010000310.1:0-2118 GCF_045225735.1 Succinimonas sp.
TCACGTAGCTGAAGAAGTACTCGCGGGTTACCGGGGCCAGGTTGTTCATGGCAACGTGTCTGTTAAAAAGTCTTTTCATTTCGATTATCTCCGAAATTTGTTCTGCTCATCTCGCTGAGCACATTTTCATGATAGTGACATACCGCACAAAACACAATAGCAATTTGGAAGAATACTACAAGATTTTTTAATGAAAATACTTTCAGTTTTCTGGTAATGTTTTCACGAAAACGGTGCTTTGATAGGATTGAAGTCTTTATTTGCAAGGGTTTATCTGTTTTTGTCAGGTGCTGCTTGGTGATTTCTGATAAAAGACTCTTAAAAGACAGTGGAAAGGAAATTACATAAAACATCATAAAAATGAGCATTTGATCACGTATGACTTAGGCCAGCAAAATCTGAAATAAGCGGCACTGGGAGCGGCGAGACCTGGTTTAACCATTTACCGTCTCTTGGAGAGAATTTTGTTAACGGGGCTTTTATTCTGAAGCCGGGGTTTTGACATCATGTCATGAAAACTGTTTACTTTAGCTGCTATTAACACTCTCTCCGGAGCTCCATTATGTCAGAAACCAAACCGAATCCCGGCATATTCAGACCAACGAAGCCGGTGCCAACTGTCCAGAGGCTTCCGGACATTACAGATCAGACCGTTGACGGTTTTCATGCTGATGCAAAGCTGGATATCGTTTCGGGAGAGGCGGATCTCTATTTTTGCTCCGGCACCGGAGATCGTTCCGGAAGAAACTATCTCCTGAAGTATTACCGCAGAAAAAATGCGGTAAAGCCGGAGGTGGTGGAGCAGCTTAAGACGATAAAAAGTCCCTTCGTGGCTCCGGTGGAGGGCTTTGGAGAGCATGAGGGCTTTCAGTATACCGTGCGTCCCTGGTATCAGATAGGATCTCTGGCGGCGCAGCTGGCAGAGGGGAGCCGGTTTTCAGAAGAAGATCTCAGGGTTCTTATTATCCCGTCAGTTATTGAAGGACTTAAGACGGTGCATGATGCAGGAATTGTCCACAAGGATCTCAAGCCGGCTAATTTGATTCCTGATGATACCGGGGAGCATATCGTCCTTATCGATTTTGGCATCAGCTCGTATGCGGGGGAGAAATCCATAGTGCTGACTCAGCCCGGTATGACGCCCGGCTATGCGGCGCCTGAAGTCAGTCAGGGAGTTTTTCACAGAGAAACCGACTACTATGCTCTCGGAATCACTGTGTTTGAACTCTTTACTGGCTATACCCCTTTTCAGAATCCTGGGCTGTCTCAGGAAGAAATTTACAGACTGGCCGCTATTAGCAAAATCGAGTTCCCGAAGAATTTTCCGCCCAAACTTAAGGATTTAGTGCTGGGACTTACTTACAAGGATATTTCCCACCGTAATGAAAAAGATAACCCTAACAGAAGGTGGGGCTATGACGAGGTAAAGAGATGGCTTAACGGAGAGGACGTACCAGTGCCCGGTAAAGGACAGGCTCCGGAACCAGTCCCCAGTATCCGGCCATATCCCTTTAAAGGACGTAAGCTGTCCTCCAGTGAGGAACTGGCCCGGGCTTTTCTGGAATCTCCGGAGGCGGGAGTCAATGAAGTGGGCCGGGATAGGCTGGGACTGTATTACGGTCTTTTTGATTCTGAAAGAGGGGCTCTTTGCAATAAAGCCCTTGCGGAATTCGGCACTTCGGAGAATGAGAATTTCCTGGCCTTTTTTCGGCTGATGTATCAGATCTCCGCAAACGAAAGTTCCCTTTTCTGCAGCGGGAAGGAATATAGTGGCCTTGCGGATCTGGCTTTTGCCGCTGTGGATGAGGCCGTGGCCCGGGCCGGGGATGGCAGCGGACTAAGTACCTCCAAAACCTCCCAGTTCCTGAAAGAAGTTACTCTGATGTTCCGGAGCGGTGCTCTCGAGCACTATGCCGGGGAGATAACGAAGAATTCCGGGGCGGTTAAGCTTTTTAAGGATCTGGAAAAGCTTCATAAGACTGCCGGCAAGCAGTACTCTCAGGCGCAGCAGGCTCTGGTGTTCGGGTATGCATTTTCAGACAACAGAAAGCTTGCAGTTAATGGCGTCATCTACAGCGATCCCAATGAGTTCCATAAGACCATGGCCGAAGACCGTAA
>NZ_JBGVBR010000311.1:0-14246 GCF_045225735.1 Succinimonas sp.
GGGCGGCCCCGGTGCTTGGCAGTGCTGCCCCACACCGGTTCCCAGATCACGGTGCCGTCCTCCAGGGAACCGGCCCGGGCAAAATAGTAGGTCTCGTCATTGAAATGCACCGATACGCTGACGGAGTGCCCTTCCAGGGGCATTTTCAGGCGGCATTCAATGAATATATAGTAGTCATCGGGGATCTGCAGTATGCCGTCAGCGCTGCCGGAATAACTCACCGGTTCCCCGTCTCTGAGCAGGGAGAAGCAGGCAACATCTTCTCCTGTCAGCACCTCCCGGCTGTACAGAGAGCGCGGCGCCACATAAATATCAGCATCAATCATAGGGTTTCACGAAAAATTATCTGTTTTAACTCGTTATCATCTGTCATAAGCCGGCCTTGCCGCCGGCGGACAGCTCATTACCCCAGGAACTGATAGCTGTTCATGTGATCATTGCCCACGGCAATCATGTCCTCCAGAAGATGCTGGGAATCAGTCAGGCTGTTGGCCTCGAACACCCGGCCCAGATTTTCCAGCCGCTTCAGAAAGCCTTCGCCCATGCCGGCGATCATCGGGAGCACAAACTGCTTCACGGCATAATCCATGGCCCGGTACGGCTCCATCATATCCTTGGCCACAGACAGGAAGTTCAGGATCTGCTGGTGCTTGCGGTAGGAAATCACCACCCGCTGTCCCAGCTCATGATTGGGATCGTACAGGGTCTCTTCAATGCTGTTTAAAGCCTGATAAAACAGATTGTCAACCACGGAGGACGGCCGGAACAGAGTCAGCCAGTTCTCAGCGCTGTAGGTCTTCATGGGCTCCAGGGAAACGGAGGTCTTTCTCAGATCCGCGCCCTGACTGGGCTTTTCATCAAAAAGAATCACCGCCGAACGATCCAGCATGCGGGGAGACATGATATTAACGGTGTCATCGCTGTTTACCGTGCCGATAAAGTGGAAGTATTCCGGCACGTTAAGAAAGCTCCGCTCCGGAACGCCGGTAAAGATGCGGCGCTCGGATTCCCCGTCTGCCAGATCCAGGAATGATGAAAAGTAATGCTCCGGGGAGGAAAGATTCATTTCGTCGAGAAGCAGGAAGGCCGGGGTGACCTTAGTGGGATCCCTTTCGCTGTCCAGGGTGGTCATCAGCTCCCAGAGACCGGTGGGTGCCGGCTGAAAGGTGCCGGCCAGAGAATTCCAGTAACCCAGAATATCCCGCTGGGACGTCCAGCCGCGGGCCACGGGAATGGTATGAAGCCGGCTGCCCAGATTCAGGGCCTTGCCCATGCATTTCACAAAGGAGGTTTTGCCGGATCCCGGGAGTCCTGCCAGCACCGTAAACTGATTCTGGGCAATGGTGATCACCATGGAAATGAGCTTTTCCTTGTCGATGGGGCGATCCATGCTCTTGAGACTCCGCAGGAGATCCTCGATGTAACGGTTCCGGCACTTGGAAATGTTGTCCAGATTGAGCTGGGAAACCTCCGGAGAATCAAACTTGAGTCCCTTGCCGGCGGATTTCGGCTGGGAGGTGAAGGCCTTGAGCATGGAGTGCATCTCCAGGTAGCGGGCGTCCAGATCCCGGAGATCCGAGGTGAGGTCGGATTTGATGCTGTCCCGGGTCTTGCTGAGGCTGCCCACTTCCTTTTCCAGGGTTTCGTGCTGCTTTCTGAGTTCCCGGTAACGGGTGCTGAGATTGGCATAATCCTCCGTAGGAGCGGCGGCCTGCTTTTTAAGCTGATTCAGATACTCCGGATCCGAGAGCTTCTCATAATTCTTGTTCAGCTTGGAAAGCTCGGCCTTCTTGGCATTGACCTGGCTTTCCAGCTTTTCCAGCTCGGCCTTCTGCTTTTCGGTATTCTGGTTGATTTCCTTGAGCTTAGACTTGGCATACTGGGCCAGGATGGACTCTATGTGGCCGGAAACATAGTTGCTGATGTATTCGGAAAATGCCTTGTCCTTGGAAAATTCGGAAAACAGCTTCTGCCGCTGGGAATCGTATTCCGCGGCGGAGGCGATAATGTCCAGAGCCCGGAGCGCGCGATCGTGATTATCCTTCAGGTAACGGCTGCCCATAAGGTTGTTCCGGAACAGCGACATGGTCTGGGGCTTGAGACCGGAGAATCCCTGAGACAGGACAGAGAAGCAGAATTTGTCAATGAGCTGCTTCTCGGCAATGACGTCCAGCTTTTCGCCGCTCATCTGCCAGTTTTTCATCTGCACCACATAGCGGCGTTCCCGGCCGCCAAAGCTGAAGGGCACGATATACTCCTCCACGGTGGTGAGATCAATGCGTCTCGTGATGGCATTGCACTCATCCTTGGTCTTGAAAGGGCCGCGATCCGGTACCGAAATGGTAAAGCAGAAGGAATCCAGTCCCTCTCCCTGGGTGATGTTCTTAACTACAAAGGGGCCCACCAGAACCTTTTTGGAGCGAATCTTTTTGACATAGTCCCGGAAGTCGACATCGGTGCTGTCAGGATCCTTTTTCTTCTGAATCTTGTCATACTTGCTCTTTTCCTCGGCCCATCTCCGCTGAGCGGAGCGCACGCTGTCGGCAACCATATCCACGAAGACATCGTTATTCTGATTTTCCTGGTTTAACCGGTGGGCAACCACCTCCCGGAGGCGCTCCTCGTTAAAATCATGCTCAAGCCCCACCTCATCGAGGTAGTCAAGGTAATCATCAAGCCCCTGGTGCACGCGTTCGATAAACTCGCCGACAATGTTCTCCTCCTCATCATCGGAAAGCGCCAAATCACCGGTTTCTGGAGGAAGCGCCATCCCGGCATCGGCATACTTCTGCCAGAGAGACTCCCGGGCCGCGTCCAGGGAAAGGTAGACATGACGGCTGTTATCGTTCATGAAAAAGAAATCGCTGCTGTTGATTTCATAAACGGTGGACTCCAGCATTACCAGTGGGGTTGTAGGTCTGACATCGCTGGTCACCGCAGGTTCGGACATGTCGGGCACCCGGGCCTCGATTATCTCTATGATCTCTCCCGAGGGAATGTCATGAATGTTTTTGCTGTCTACGGTGTATTCACATTGCTTTGTCTTGTCCGGGGATTCTCCCACCGCCATCTCTACCAGCATGCCGCCGTATTTTTTCAGGACATTGTCCGCATCGGAAGTCAGAAACACCTTGGTGTACTGACTGAAGAAATCCGGCCCCATGTTGATCTTCTTGTAGACGCCCAGCTTGGGATTCTTTTCATCGGGAAATCTCTCAAAGCCCACATCCACGTAAGAACATCTGTTGCCGTTGTTGGTGCTGAACAGCTTGTCTTCGATTATGCCAACCACTGTTCTCAGTCCTGAATTGCTCATAGGAAACCTCTCCGAAAGAAAACGATAAATAAAAAGGAAAGCCCGTTGGAAGGGCTTTCAGAAATGCTGTGCAATGATAGCATAATTATCTCTATTAATAGGAGCATCTTCAGTGTCTAATGCTAGAAGCAACACAGTTTTATGCGTTTTAAGGCCGTTAAATGGACTCAGGGATTGCCAGCTATCCTGACAAGAGCTCCTGGGATAGCGGGACAAGGCCTGAAAAATGCAAGGAACCGAAAGGGCGATCTCCGCTGAAAAATCCGGCGCGGCCTGCAAAAAAATCAAAACCGTCCCATCGCGGAAAAGCGCGGCAGATGCCGTCAGACGCAAACGTTTTCAAAAATTGGTAATCATCATTATTGTGACATTTCTCACAATAATGAACATTGATTTTAAAAACCTTATCAACCCTTTTAAATAAAGGATTTGCAGTGATTCCGCCCCTATAATTTGAAGGGGATCAAGGTCATTAATTAAGATTAATGAACCTAGGGCAAATTTGTGATTAATGGCAGGATATTAATAATTTATACAAAAAATTAACCTGACAGAGCCCCGAAAAACCCCTTAATGATCGTTATGGCTTAAGCCTTTATATCATAAGGGCCGCGGGGTTGTTAAAATATTGTTAAAAACGATTTTGTGAACGTTTTCACAGATAACGAAAAAAGATCATGGATAAATTTGCAATAGATCTCAGGATTGGGGAAAATGAGAATGTGTACGAACGGATGCGTACCTGCATGGTAGCACGCAAGAAAAATGACCACTGATTGCGCGCTGAGTGTAAACCATAAATTGGCAAGCAGTAAGAGAAGGAGATACATATGGCTTCCAAATTATATAAATTAAACCTAGACGTACTGGGTAAGCTCATTGAGAGTGAGGCTGCATCACAGAATTTTGTTGAGTCAGTAATTAATGACCTGCCTGAAAGCAAGGCCAATACTTTTTCTGACGTTCAGGTTGGCGATCTTGCGTCTAGCCGCATCGCTGCCGGCGCTGCCGAAGGATACGACAACATCAACGGCGTTGTATTCAACTGCAGAATCGAGGGCAAGCCTGCTGAAGTTATCCTTATCAACGAAGGCGTTTCCTACCTGTCCTTCTGGCATGATATGAGCTTCTTCAGCTACAAGCTCTTCCGTCAGCACGCTCAGGTTAATGACGGCATTCGCCGCTACCTGATTTTCGTTATCACTGACATGGATGTTAAGGCTAACAAGTTCCATTCCATCAGTTACTTTAACGACAAGAACGGTTTCAAGTCTGATTCCTTCCAGATTCACTACATTGTAATCGACAAGCAGACCGGCAACGAGGATTCCATGCTCGAAAACTGGATCCGCGCTCTGGTTGCTGAGGATGAGGCAGACTCGGGAAACGTGTCGAGCATCTCCGAGGCGTACAGGGTAGCCTAGTTGGCTGAGGTTGTTCTTACTTGCTTTCCATAGTGGTCTTATAAGCTCGCAGAAATGCGGGCTTTAAGAGATCCTAGGAAAGCAGGCAAAGAAAGGCCGCCCCGCCCTCACCCGGCAGTCTTGCGAGATGCTTTTTCTGCCCAGTTTTCTCTGTTTTTTCTTCACCTTTCTCCCTTTTCCCTCTCTCTGATCCGCTCCGGTTTCTGACCGTGCCTAAGCACTGCTTTTTGTCTTTACCTCTGAAAGCTCTCCACGCCTTTCGGCGGGACGTTCCCTGTGCCGGAATTTCCAGCTTGCCCTCTGTCCAGAGCCTCAAATTTAACCCCGAAACGCCCTGTTTATCCGCTTATTTCCCCGCCCCTCTCCCCTCCCCTGCCAATTTCCAAAAAACTTTTATGCCATAAGGGCCGGATGCTGTTCTAAGCGCCTCTTCCGGAAGACCATTACGAGACTCGGAATGACCGCAGCAGGATGGCGTCAGGCGGAGCATTTGCGGTTTCTGGAGAGTGATTACCAGTTGGCCCTGGCGGCAATCCATCATCAAAATCAGAAACAGCTGAAGCCCGGGAAAGGTATCTCGCTCCTGGATAATTCCTGCCAGCGCATTCCGGTGTCCTCGTCATCTGCGAGATGCCTCCATCCTGCGGAGAGTTTCCACTTCTTTAGCAGAGTGAGACCATGGGTAATGTTCATACTTCATGGAACATATCCAAGGAGTAAGGTCATGCTTTCAGGAGAAGCTGGTTTGGCGGAAAAGGAGCTCCTCCTCAGGGGCTGAGAAAAGAATCCCGGGGAGATAAGGCTGCCAGCTTCCCTCAAGGTAAGGATACATACAGACAGGCATCATCATGGCAGACTGCCCCTCAGAAAATACGGAAGCCTGCCGCCTTGATTTCCGGAGCTCCCGGAGCTTCATAGAGCCCTCTCAAGCGATTATCGTGTCATCCATGGGTATGGGTACGGGGAGAAGCCTTCTGAAGGGCTTTTTGGGCATCTCTGGTGATTAATGCCTGAGTTCGCTCATAAATACGATTTTGGGGCGTTTTCTAAGTCCTTTTCCGATGCCGGAGCCCGGAAGAAATGTAACGCATGTAATCGAAGCGGGCTTTGGAGTCTTCCGGAAGAGGGAGAGGGATTTAAGTTATGAAAGAAAGCTACATGGCGGAAATTGTCTTGGTCTTGGTCAAAATGTAGTAAACTTTCATAAAGATTAATTTTGCCTATTTTGGGGTTGTTCAGGATGATTAATGAGTAGCGGCTTCTTGGATGTAATTTTATTTCATGCTCATAAACCCTTGTATAACAAGGGTTTGCAGACACCAAAGTCCATTAATCAGGACTCTGCTCTCAGAATAAATCAATTATTTAATCAAATAAATCCTGCTCAAAAATCATGAAGCAGAATACATTTATATAATTTGTCATTTTTCTTTCAGGTTGATTATTCCGGGCATAATTTCATATCCAAACTTTTACTCCTTCTCAGCACGGCATTAATTCTCAGCGGAAATCACCATCTCGAAAATAAATACTGCGACACTGATTCCCGGGATTAATGTAAGCTATTTCTATTAATGCAAAATTCCGAACCTTACCCCTGCAGGAGGGTGTTCAGCCAGGGCAGGGGAGTATGCCGGCTTCTGGTTTTGTAATGTGTAAACATATTGTAATTTACACTGTAAATGTAATTCAGTAATTACAAAAGGCCATTATTACCGGCATTTCGCCCTATTACACTCCCTGGGATTTTACTGTAATTATTACACCCTCTCCCTCCCCATCTGTACTCTGCTATGAGGCTCTTCCAGCCTGCCCTGTTAGCGGAGTATCCAAATTGCTAAGCCCTCCTGAGCCCAATACCGGCCGCCCTCCTGGGTTTATTTCACCTTGGTCTTACCTTCTCTTTGAAGCCTTTGATACTAGCTCTTCCTCCTCTTCAGGGGGGAGAACACAATGAGCCTCTTTATTTTTCTTTTAAAACAAAGAAGCATATTGCCACGCCAGCCGTGCCAAACACACGTCAGAACAGAAGAGAGGGGGCAGGCTTAAACTGATTCCAGGGGAGAGAACGGGAGATGGGCTTAGTACCATTTAACAGCGCGAATAGCCTCGTAAAGCGGCGAAGCCGTGGCATAAGGAAGATGTGTTAAGTGGGAGTTCTAAGGGAGCAGGAAGAGGGAATACGGGCAAAAAAAGCCTCTGCAGGAGAAAACAAACAGCTGCAGAGGACAAAACGACTAGCCTAAGCTATATTGAGAGTTTAAAAACCTGTTATTGAGCTACTTTTCTATTGCTGTTATTAAGACGTCCTGAATGTCTTCTAATGTAGCCTATTGTTGCCACCTTGGTAGGAGACACCTTCACACAAGCGCCGCGGTTCATCTGTACCCCTGGCTTGATGCAAAACTCCCTGCCAATCAGCATACAAAGACAATCGTTGGTCTTCTTATCTACACCAATGACCTGAAAATTCCTGCCGTTTTCGCCTTTGCCGCTGGAGTAACCGGGGTACATAATGACCACTTCCCCGATTTCAGGAGTCTGGGCTTCAGCTTCCGGCACCAAAGATGTAAAGCACTGATCCAAGTTAGCCGTGGGGGTGCCATAACGCCTTAAAGCAGTAGCATTAAGAGCCAGATAGGACTTTTCGTCAGACTTGAAGGAGAAGTCTGCGAGTCGATACATAAAATTGACGTAGTCCTCGATATCCTCTCTGGTAAAGCTGTGCACACCGTGTAAAACTTCCGGTATCAATAAGTCCTTTCCCAAGGGGAGAGCACCCTCCCACATAACACCACTTGCGGTCTTAACAGTTACATACAGACGGTTCTTAGCGTTGTTAAAATGCCAGTACCACTCATTAGGGGAAATAAGCTTATTCATAAACTACAGGATTTCTACAGCAACATCTTTAACATCTTTGTTGTTTACAATTTTAAGTGCTTCTCCGGCATAATTCAAAACGAAAATATAAAACTCAGGTTAAAATCCAATTTACTTCACGATTTTTCAGGATACCGTTTTCAAAGTGAGCGTTTTTTAACCGCTTTTGCAGCATTTTGATTTCATTTTTCCCCAAAACCGCCCTCACATATCAAAACTGTACGCGTTTTTCGGGCTCAGGCATTAATCACCGCCCTTTACCGCCCCCTTTGCCAGAGATCACACTTAGCCTGTGATTATGAAAGTCACCTGTCACTTTTAGAGGCCCCCTTTCAGGTTGTGTTTGAGATATTTTTTCGGGGACTGGCTCTCATCCGGGAAATCAGGCTCTCCCCTTTCCGAGGTTTATCATGTAAACAGCAGCATTCTTTTCATCAATTTCATTTAATTACATACAAAATCTTGTTTTTGACTTTTTGTGATTTTCGGGATTCCGGCCCCCTTTCAGGACTTTTTCACCTCCTCCTGGCGGCGGTTTGCGAGAATGACCTCGGGATCTCCGGATAAAAAATTACAGAATCGCGGGGCTGGTTCTGATCCGATTTTGACGGTGAAGTCCCTGCCGTTTTTTAGCCTTGACTTAATCTCACCGAAAATGAGTGAGCGGATGAGAGCTCTTTTCCGGAACAGAGGATGGCAGCGGATGACGGCAAGGTGGCGGGTGCTCCATCAGTACCCTGCTTTCCACCAGCGAAACTAAGCTCTCAAGCTGAAACCAGTATAGTGGAAATTCAGGTTCCGGTTCTCCGGAAGAACTTAAGGATTATCTCGGGCATTTTTTGCGGAACCGCATTTCCAGACAACACTGCGGCTTCCCCTCACTCTCATACCGCATGCCAGCATTTCTCAAAACCTGCACTCTCCTGAGAAAAAGCACACTGGCGGCATCTCCACATTTGCCCTGTCTCAGACAATGCTATGGAGCACCCCATCTTTTTGGCATACATCAGGTGAGTTTAACAAAAAGATCTTCCGGAGCAGCATCTCGGTACCTGGATAACTGAAGGGAATTAGGATGAACAGAACATAATTGAAAAAGCCGGCAAGAGGTCTTTACCGGCTTCATTAAGGTAACAGGCATGACAGCAAAAAACGGAAACTCGTTCGGGAGATCTCGGTATCTTGCTTATCTTCTTGTGTTGTTCACACCCCAGACAGCTTTTCAGAAAGGATAACCCAGAAGGTGGCGAACTTTAGCAGTTGCTCTTTGGTGACCGTGATGACATCTCTTTCATCTTTTTCAGGGTAAACATCAAATTTCGGAGCCGGAGTCTGGATGCCTCCAACCATTTCCACCGGCTTGAACACCCCCTGCAAAAATCTGCTCAGATTTTCACCTGGCTTGATCTGCTTAGATCCCGCCAGTCTTTTAAATTTCATAGCTGCCAGCGTTGCCGCATCGCCTTCATCCTCAAGATCCATAAGCATCGAAAGAGCCTCCCCAAACCAGGAAACCACGTCAGAAAGCATACGGAACACGCTGTACAGTTTTGCGATACTATCTTTATCTGCCGGCACATTGCGAATAATTTTCGCAGCATCCTCTGATGACATCAGAGTATCCCTGTCCAGAAGACGATCCAGCACAAAGCCTATATTACCGGCGGAGGCTCCTGCTAAATCATTAATCACGGCCTCATAATCATAATCACGAATGGTCGCATCAGATCTGACTAAAACCCTCGGAAAAGTAACGTGGAGACCGTCATCGGTAATGACTCCCTTGTTATCAGGAGATTCATAGATTACTCCGTTCTGATCCCGAAAAAAAAGCTTTCCTGTGATCTCGATTTCATTTTGGTAGCAGTCTGATAACCAAGGCATCTCAAAATCTCCTTTCTTACCCGCAATTGCTCTGTTTTCAGTTTACGGTTGTTTTTTTTTGACCACTAAAACCCGTTTTTTCCGAAAACAATTGTGATCCTCACGGCAAACAGTCCGGAGCCCCCTTTCTCAACTCTCTCCGTAAAACCTACCTTCGCAGATTATCCTCCTTGAGCCCTGCCCCCGGCAGCCAGTCTTGCGGCCGGTACAAAAAAACTCCCGCAACGAATTCCGGATTGTTCGGAGACGCTGCGGGAGTTCCCTGATGGTACTTCGATGTCAGATGTTTTCCACGATATCCTTTATGATCTTCGGGCCCTTGTAGATAAAGGATGTGTAGATCTGAATCAGATCCGCTCCGGCGGCCATCTTTTCCCGGGCTGCCAGCGGGGAATCAATGCCGCCGACTCCGATAATCGGGATCTCGCCCTTAAGCTCCTCGCGAATCTTCTTCAGTTTTTCAGTGCTCTTCTTAAAGAGAGGCTTTCCGCTGAGACCGCCGGCCTCGGTGACATGAGGCATATCCCTGATGATTTCCCGATCCAGGGTGGTATTGGTGGCAATCACGCCATCCACGCCGTACTTCTTGAATATCCCGCATACCTCGGCAATTTCGGCATCATCCAGCTCCGGAGCCAGTTTAACCGCCAGAGGAACATAGCGGCCGAACTTGTTCTTGAGCTCAGCCTGCTTCTTCTTAAGGGCGGAGATCAGGCTTTCCAGAGCCGAGCCATGCTGCAGCGTCCGGAGATTCGGGGTGTTGGGAGATGAAATGTTCACCGTAACATAGGAAGCGCACTGATAAACCTTTTCCAGACAGTACAGGTAGTCATCCTCGGCCTTTTCCAGCGGAGTGGTTTTGTTCTTTCCTATATTAATGCCCAAAACGCCTTCATACCGGCTGGCCCGGACATTGCCCACCAAATTGTCCACGCCGAGATTGTTGAAGCCCATGCGGTTTATAATGCCCTCCGCCGGGATCACCCTGAAAAGACGGGGAGCCGGATTGCCGGGCTGCGGCTTGGGAGTGACGGTGCCGATTTCCACAAAACCGAACCCCAGAGCTCCCAGAGCGTCCAGAGCCACGCCGTCCTTGTCCAGGCCCGCTGCCAGCCCTACCGGATTGGGGAATTCGATCCCCATGACCTTCCGGGGACGGTTTGCCACCGTCTGCCGGATCATGCCGGTCAGGAGAGAATACTGCCCCATAACGTGCATCATCTTCATGGTGACGTTATGGGCCGTTTCGGCATTCAGCTGAAAAAGGCAGGGTCTTACCAGTCCCTCGTACAATCCATAAAACATTTCTGTCTCCCGTTCCTGAATCAAAACCAGATCCTGACGCGCCCGCAAAACCGGCCGCTCCCAACCCGGTATCCGAAATTCAACCGATCTTTTCCATCCGCACCAGTTTGTTGTTACTGTCCAGAACAATCCTGAACCGACCGTGAATCCCCTGTCTCGTAGTGAAATTCATAAAGTGCTGCGCATTGATATCAACACGGAGTCCGTTATCGGTGATCACCATCACCCTCCTGATATCCCCGCGGTACATCGCCAGCACCTCCTCGGCGCTCAGAGATACGCTGAAGGTAAGAATATTATTCGCCATCAGAGATTCCTCAGTGATTTATCGACCAGTTCAAATACGGAATCCGAAAGCTTAGGTTCCTTAAGAATTCTCTCAAAGCGCCCTCTTATCATATCACAGCGTTTGCGATCAAAACGCTTCAGAGCCAGCATCGGAGTAAGAATGCGGGCCGCCACATGGCCGTTGGTCTTATCAAGCCTGAGCACGATCTCCGTCAGAAAATCATAGCCGCTCCCGCCAGAAACATGGAAGCATTCCGGATTACCGGAGGCAAAGGCCCCGATAAGAGCGCGCACCCGGTTCGGATTCTGAATGTCGAAGCAGCGATGCTTCATAAGCTCCCGGACTCTGGCAAGAGTATCCGGTCTGGGAGCCATAGCCACCGCCCGGAACAGATTGTCAAATACCAACGGATTATGAGACCACTTCTCCTCGAAATCCCTGAGAATCTCAGCTTCACAGGAAAGACCATAACGCGCGGCAGCCCTCATAGCTGTCAGTGTGTCTGTCATGTTGTCAGCGATCTGATAGTGATGAAGAACAGCCTGAGAAGCGCCGGCCTCATCTCCGGCCAGAATCAGGGATCTGGCATGGAGATCCAGAAGATACTCGGAAAGAGCCCTTTCGCCCATCTGCTCCGGAGTAACCGCGTAGGAGCCGGGAATCTGCACCCGTTCCTCGTATTCAGTCAGGGATTTCCGGTAGAAACTTGAGATCTCATCCTTAAGCGCTTCTGCCAGCCGATCCCGGAGATGATGGTATACCGCAAACACCGCATCCAGATTCACCACGGTGAAATTCTCGATAATGGAGTTTATCGGCGGCAGCGTCATGATATAAGCGGCCAGTCTCCTGTCCATGTCGCTGTTCAGAATATAACGGCAGGCCTCAATAAGAGCGGCGGGCTCCGTAAAGGGCTGCTTTCTCTCAAAATTCTCCGCATTCCGGAAAAAGTAGTTATTTACCAGACTTTGCACGGCATCGTAGCGGGAAACCGGATCTTTGGCGTGCATAAGAAGAATGCGGAGATCCTCTTCGGTGTAATGATATTCCAGCTTCACCGGAGCGCTGAAATTTTCCAGAAGAGCCGGCACCGGCCGCTCGGGAACATTCTCAAAAACCCAGGTCTGGCATTCCTCAGCGGCGATCTGCACGGCCGGAACCGGCTTGCCGTCTCTCACCAGCGGGATCTCACACCCCTTGCTGTCATAAAGAGACATCTTCACCGGGATCACGAAGGGCTTCTTCTCCGGCTGTCTCGGAGTTGCCGGGGTTTTCTGCTTCACGGTAAGCTCGCAGCGCTGCGTGCTTTCATCATAGCTCATGCTGACCGTAACCACCGGAGTCCCCGCCTGGCTGTACCAGTTCCGGAACTGCCGGAGATCGATGCCGGAAGCGTCCTCCATGGCTGCCACAAAATCCTCGCAGGTTACCGCGCTGCCGTCATGCCTGCTGATATATAGCTTCATGCCCTTCTGAAAATTTTCTTCCCCCAGGATGGTGTGGATCATCCTGATGACCTCAGCTCCCTTGTCATAAACGGTGGCCGAGTAGAAATTGTTCATCTCCATCACATAGTCCGGACGCACCGGATGGGCCATGGGGCCGGAATCCTCGGCAAACTGCGGGCCCCGGATCACCTTGATGGCCTTGAGACGCTCTATGGCCCGGGTGCCCAGGTCGGAGGAAAACTCCTGATCCCGGAATACCGTAAGACCTTCCTTGAGGCTCAGCTGGAACCAGTCTCGCAGGGTTACCCGATCTCCGGTCCAGTTATGAAAATATTCATGCCCGATAACAGAAAGCACGTTTTCATAATCGGTATCCGTGGCGCTGACCGGATCTACCAGCACATACTTGGAGTTAAAGATATTAAGGCTCTTGTTTTCCATGGCGCCGGCATTGAAAAAGTCCACGGAAACCACATTGAATCTGTTAAGGTCGTATTCCAGACCGAATCTTTCCTCGTCCCACTTCATGGCCCGGAGCACGGAATCAATGGCCGTGTCGCCAAAGGCTGCCATCCCCTTGTCAACATAGAGACGCACCGCCACCTGCTTGCCGCTTCTGGTTACAAATTCTCTTTTCAGTTCATCAAAGTCTCCGGCCACCAGAGCAAATAGATAGCTGGGCTTGGGGAAGGGATCCTGCCAGGTTACGGTACGCACGCCATTGGAAACCGTATCGGACACCAGATTGCCGTTACTGAGCATAAAGGGATAAAGTCCGTCCGGAGCCGATATGCGGACGGTGTAACGGGCCAGCACATCGGAGCGATCCAGAAAATAGGTGATTCGCCGGAAGCCCTCGGGTTCATTCTGGGTGCAGAACTTGCCGTCTGAGACATAAAGTCCCATAAGTTCGGTATTGTCAGCCGGAGCGATTTCAGTTACCACCTCCAGCTGAAATTCCTGCTCGGTAACCGGGATAGTCAGAGTTTTCGCAGTCTCGGCAAAGGAAGTCTCCCGGCCGTTTACCCGAACAGAAAGCAGCTTCAGGCTGTCGCCATCCAGCACCAGGGGCTGGGTCATGTCCGGAGTCAGTCTCTTAACCTGGCTCTTCTGAACCACCACAGTCTTTTTCAGATCCAGGCTGAAGCTCAAATCAACATCGGTTATGGTAAACAGGGGAGATTTATAATCAAGACGACGCTTTTCCTGACGGGGTGCAGCCATTTACTTCCAGCTCCTGACAATAAAGATAAAACTGCCGATCCGGACAAGCCCGGGGCAGCCTGAATTTGCAGCCCCTATTATAACCGCCTCAGACAGAATCCGGGATTTTTTCTGAAAGCATTTGCAAGGAATAGAAAGAACCGGCGGCAAAGGAAGCATCGGCCTCATAGAACTATCGGAGAGATAACTTAACAATTTTTAAGTCCCCCGCGGCGGAATTAAGCCCTGGGCTTACGGCATCACAGAAGCTCCTTGCCCCCTCTTGCGTATCCAGCTTCCTGATAAAGAAAGCCCCGCTGAGGCTCAAAACTTGCGAAGGCAGTACCGGCCACAGCGCAGGAACCCGGTTAAGATCAGGGGCTTCCGCTTATTTCCCGCAGTCCTTCCCGAACCTGTTTCCCGCAAAACCCGGGCGCAAAAAAAGAGGAAGACTCCGCATCTTCCCCTTCTCCTGAGCAAGTATCAGACTATTC
>NZ_JBGVBR010000312.1:0-2882 GCF_045225735.1 Succinimonas sp.
GGCCGATTTGTCACTCCGACTCGTACATAAGTTCCGGTTTCTTTTCCCTTGGATTTCAGATAGTACGGCCTTTGGGTTCCCGGAGACACCGTAACGACGATAAGATTCTTTCCATCGACAGTACACGGAGCAATGTCAGGAACAATTGCAGGTTCGCAGGAATGATAAATCGCTGCCGCTATTGTGTCCATCACCTGAAAAAGGATGTCCGCATCAATTCCGACAATTCTTTTGGTGCCATCAGGAATACCGAAAACAATTTTGCCGCCCTGAGTATTAGCGAAAGCAACAACTGTTTTCGTGTATTCATCCGAGTTACCTGGGAGCTTTTCCCTGTACTCGATATTTCCGGACTCACCGTGAAGAAGTTCTTCTATGTTCACGACCGCAAAACCTTATTTAATCCTAGTCAGTACATCCTGGAACTTGGGGTAGCCTTTACACCATCATCCAAATCTATCGCAATCATCTGATCTGCGAGGTGATGAATCTTTTCTTAGTAAATGCGCAGCTCAGCTGCCTGATCTATAACCTTTGTCAGCTGCTTGTTAAGCTTAACCTTTTCAGAAGGGGTTTTCAATAAACATCCTGCTTTCAGAAAATTACTATCAGAAAATTAATGAATCGATAACGTCCATGGTATCTAAATTCTGACCTTCATACCAGAATTTAATTAAAGCTTCTTCATTATTATCAATAAAATTTCTGAAATAGCCGAGCATATCATTATCCAGTGTTCCGGGATCGCCAATGATTTCCTTTTCAGGAACGGTCATAAAGAATGCATGTTCCATATGGATTGCTTCATCAGTGTCTTGCTGGATTTTTATTCTCGGGTTTTCAAATGCAAATTCTCCTGTTGAAATACAAAGATTGGCCGGCAGGCTTTTATGATTCTTTTTTGAAAAAGTAATCGTATCATAAATGAAATCATCATTTTCATTTTTCTCGGGTTCCATAATTATTTCCTTAATTCGCTCTGCTGAATAATAAGTCAGATCACAATTTCTTTAAGATCTGTCGCAGAGAACAGCAGATCCTCTGCGGCAGAACGAGTCCGTGAAGGCGATTCTTTATCCAGGGATCATAGCTGCTCAAGCGCTGTATAGTCAGGCATTTCCAGGTTCAGCGGGAGGTACCCCTCCTGGTCTGCCTCCAGCATTAAGGAAAACGCCTCTTCCGGCGAATAACCAAGTCCTCTCTCGTAGTTAAAAAGGACAATAGCTTTTTGAAACACCGGAACATGATGAACTGCCCTAGGAGAGTCTGCAAGGATTACCTTTTTTCTTAAAAACTTCATAAGTTCTCTCTTTTCAGCGGAAGACAAAATCCAGTCATCGGGTCTCCTTTGGCCGATAAACACGTACTCAGGTTTCCTGAAAAGAATTCTTATCATTTTTGTTGCTTCTAACGCTGAAAAAGCATTACAGACCTTGAAGTACTCGTCTCCGGTTCTGTCCCTGCCAGGGCTGACAGCTATGCACATTCCGGCACACCTGGAAACGGTGGAGATATCGTTAAGTTCCTGTAACTCCGAAATAATCATCTCTAATCCTCACAGTGTGTTCATCAGAGCCGCGGAAATCAGCAGCGCATCCGCTGCTCAGGAAATCCCGGGGGCAAGACAGCGTCACGCTTTAATCCCTTTTAACCATTTTCAGCTCGGCCAGGTAAGTTTCCCATTTCTCTTCATCGGTCATAAACTCCAGATCTCTTCTTACCGCATCATCCAGCAGGCCCCCGGCTCGCTCTGAAGCCAGGATAGAATCCTCCGGGGTTTCCGCAGTGATAAAGCTCATGAAGTTCTCCAGAAAATCTCCCGGAGCGGGGGCTTCCTTCCGGTTCCGGAACTTCAGGGGCTCTAATTCAAGAAGGTTAAGACCGTTGAAATCCGGTTTTCTGACAATTACTCCGTTTACCGTTCTCTCCCGCATGAAAGCATAAAAGCTCTCCCATTTTTCCGGCCGAAGCAGATTCGCGCTGCTTCTTTTGACCACAAACTGCACCTTAAGGCATCTTGTTATCCCGAACCCTCTTAAAAGCTGCTTCTTTTTCTTCTTTGACGGGGTAATAAACTCCCAGGAAATGTAAAAGGCGTCCAGGAGAATGCCCTTATTGCCGGCGTCATTGTCAGAAGCGCCCTCTGAACTGTCCGGATTCACGTATTTTGCGTGGTCATCGAAAATGCCCTCCAGTACGCTGGTCATAGTACTGCCGCCGTCCCGGCTTAGAGCAAAGGTACCAGTGAAGCTTTCCGGCTTAAACTCGGGAACAAACCAGCGGCTCACCGCGCTCAGGGCAAATTCCTGAAAAACCTCTCCGTCCAGCAAATACCGGAGCCAGGAACCGGAATACCGCTTAAAAACCGGAGGAAGTCCCATTTCAGCAAGGGCAGCCTGTTTCTCCCGCAAAATGTCCTGATAGCATATTTCACTCATGGCGTAACTCCCCGAAAGTCAAAAAAAGAATCTGATAAAGAATGCCCGGAATCCGGAACTGCCGCCGGAAAAAGTCCGGAATACAAGACGATAAGGCAAATGCGCAGCCTGAACAGAGGGCCGGCTCAGCAGTGTGTAACTTGCGGAACTTCCCGAACCCCGAAGCTTCCTCATTTTCCAGGTTAAATTAAGCTTGTTTGCCGCCTTATATCGCAAAAAAGCTTATGACTTATATCATGATAAATAGACTACTGAACTAAGCAAAAGAAACGCTGTCAGCAACATTAAATATACTAATTCATACCCCGAATAGTCAAGAAAAAATCCCGGGCTCTGTAATTATTTTTTCAGTTTGCTGCTGCTGTCGTTTTTTGCTTATCAGTGAAGCCGGTACACCGTATCGCCGGCAACCTGTCAGCCTTTACCGGAAGATTTCTGAGAATT
>NZ_JBGVBR010000313.1:0-25290 GCF_045225735.1 Succinimonas sp.
CAAATTATTTGCTTTGGAGAATGCTTTTAAGGACATGAAATCAAAGTACGACGAGCTGGCAGCTTTAATGGAAAAATACATGACCAGGCAGCCAATTTTGAATTAGTTTCCTTCATCAGCGAAGTCCCGTCTCCCTCTTTGGGCAGGCGGGATTTTTTTTGATGAATTCCGGAGATCTGTCTGAATTCCGCCGGCGCTGGCAGTCTGGGAAGACCGGATTTCCTCGCCCGAAGAACCGGGAACTTTATGGCGGCAGGAGGGGATCAGACACATTTCCGGCAATAGCGGCGAGCACCATGTTCCCGAAACCTTCCCTCTGTGAGACCGGAGGCATTGCTCTCAGACGTTACGGATCCCCCGCCGGCATTGTGCTATAATTTCCTGAAGGCTGACGGGACAGCGTTTTCAGGCCGGGAGCCGGAACTGTTTTCGTCTCTGCTGAATAGGCTTTTTGCGTCCCTGCCGGGCTTCGGGCCGCCGGAAATTGAAATAATGTAGATCCAAGCTGAGATGACTGTTTTTCTTTTTGTTCTGGCAGCGCTGTTTTATCTGCTGCTGCTTCCCTTTGTGACGATATCATTCCTTACTTTGTGCGCCATAAGAAGCAAGCTGGAATATCCGGAGCTCCTGTCCAAAGAAATCTCCTTTGCGGTTATGATTGCGGCAACGCTGATTCTGGAGGGCGGACTCTGGTATTACATGTATTCGGTTTATGCGCTGCCGGCTCAGCTTCTGGCCGCGCTGCCGGCTCTGGCGCTGATGGCGCTGGCTTTCCGGAAATCCCGGCTGGACGTTTTTAATAAGGCATCCCGGCAGCGTTTCTTCATGCTGGGACTGGCAGCGGCCGTATTTGCGGCTGTCGTTATCGCGTTTATTCTCAGAGCTCAGGGAATTGTAAGCTTTTGATATTAAGCCTCAGGAGAGTTTGCAGTGTTCGGTTTTTTTGAAAAGCTTATCCCGCCTTTTCCTGAGGATCCTGCTCTCAGCGGAGCACCTCCCCATACCTTTTTCAGATTTATTTTCTTTTACTCCCGGGGCATCTGGCGCTATCTTCTGCTGGTGTCATTTCTTTCAGCCCTGGCCGGGTTCGGCGAGGCCCTGTTCTTTTACTATATCGGTAGTCTGGTGGATATCCTGGCGGAGACGGAACCTGCCGCGCTCTGGGAAAAACACCGCGGCACCTTTATCACCTTTGGCATTATTTCCTTGGTGGCGCTTCCCCTGATTCAGACGACGCACCATCTGCTCCTTAATCAGGGAATCCGCAGCAGCTACCCCATGCAGATCCGCTATCGCATGCATTGCCATCTGCTCCGGCAGTCCGTGTCGTTTTTCGCATCCGAATATGCCGGCAGACTGTCTCAGAAGCTGATGCAGACCTCTCTGGGAATCCGGGATACGGTGCTGAAGTTCATTGACGTCATTGTGCACATGATTGTCTATTTCGTCACCATGGTATTCATGCTGGCCGAAACCAATGCCATTCTCATGAGCATTATGCTTTTCTGGCTGTTTCTGTACCTGGGCATCATGTACCATTACCTGCCTCTGCTGAGACGGGCCAGCCGCGCGGCTGCCGAAAAGCGTTCGGAAATGGTGGGCTGTCTGGTGGACAGCTATGCCAACATTCAGACGGTGAAGCTGTTTTCCAAAGGCGCCTACGAAGAACAGCATGCCGCCGGCAACATGAAATCCTGTCTCAGGGCGGAATACCTGCTGATGAGACTGGTAACCCGCTTTGATCTTTCCGTGCAGTACATAGACTATCTCCTCATCGCCGCCCTGACCTTCATGTCCGTCTGGCTCTGGCAGCAGGGAGTGATTCTGGCCGGCGGCGTGGCCGTGGCTCTCAGCTTGGCCATCCGGATAAACAACATGTCCCAGTGGGTGATGTGGGAGGTGGGCCTTCTTTTTGACAATATCGGCAATGTGCAGAACGGCATGGATACTGTGGCCCGTCCCGTTGCCGTAACGGATCCCGCAAACCCGGCCGTCATGGATTCCTGCCGGGGAGAAATCACCTTCCGCAATGTTGATTTTGCGTACACCCCGGGAGTCCCGGTGTTTAAAAACCTCTGCCTGACCATCAAGCCGGGGGAGCGCATCGGCCTCGTGGGGCATTCCGGCAGCGGCAAATCAACTTTGGTAAATCTCCTTCTGCGCTTCTATGACGTAAATTCCGGAGCAGTGCTGGTGGACGGCGCTGACGTGAGAACCCTGAAGCAGGACGATCTCCGCAGCATGATCGCCATGGTTACTCAGGATATCTCCCTCCTGCATCGCTCGGTGCGGGACAATATCATGTACGGCTATGACTATTCGGAAAATTCTGAAAACGTCATGCGGGAGGCGGCTCACAAGGCCGAGGCTGATGACTTCATTGTCAATCTCAGCGATGCCATGGGCCATCAGGGATATGACACCCAGGTAGGGGAGCGGGGCGTGCGGCTTTCCGGCGGCCAGCGGCAGCGCATTGCCATTGCCCGGGTGATTATCAGAAACTCCCCGATTCTGATCCTGGACGAGGCGACCTCCGCTTTGGATTCCGAAATCGAGGACATTGTGAAAAAGAATCTCGAGGGCATTATGCAGGGAAAGACGGTAATCGCCATCGCCCACCGGCTTTCCACCATTGCCGCCATGGATCGTCTTATTGTGCTGGAACACGGCGTCATTGCCGAGGAGGGCACCCACGAGGAGCTCCTGAAAAAGAACGGCATTTACGCCTCCATGTGGCATAAGCAGACCGGGGGCTTTCTGGGCGAGTAGCGGAGTTTGGTAAAACCTTGAAATCTCCGCTTTTGTTCCGCGGCGCTCTTTTTTCTTAATTTTTCCTTTTCTTTCTTATTCTTCCTTATTTTTTCCCCTTTTTCTTGTGGTCATTGTTGTCCTTTTTTGTCAGTTTTTTCATTTCTATATTGGCTATCTGTGCATTTTTTAATCAAAGTTACGACCAAAACCATGACAGTAGTTGCATAATTTTATTCAAAAAGCATGAATTTAACGATGTTATATGTATTCTTTTTATAAAGTTTGCTATAATTACAATGTAACCACTTTTGGAGGCAGGTATGTCGCATACAATGACAGTTGAATATGTAATCAGGAACAATAAAGGTGAGGAAGTGGCCAGATTTCAGGATCTTGCAGAGGCCCGGAGATATGACCGGGTGCTCACGGCAGCGGAGCAGCTTTTTGAGCTTTTCAGGGAAATTCCGGCTCTTTCCGGGGTTGATGACGCCGTTATGGATGAGGTTTCCTTTCAGATCGCCCGGAGAAGCGGGGAGGTGATGCCCATTTTAAGCCGGATTGGCCGGGAGAAGGCTTCCGGGGGCCGCGGCGAGAAGCAGGTTCCCGAAAGGGAGGCGGAGTCTCGGGAGGCTCCCGGAGATCCGGAGCCCGGGAATGCCGCAGCGGCCGCGGCAGAAATGCCGGAACCCGGAGAGAGCGTCCGGGGGAGATCCCGGGGATCCCGCAGCAAGGCGGCCTGAGGCTTTCTGCCGGGTTAAGGGCTTATTCAGGTAAAGTTTATTCTCCAAGTGATTTTGCCGGGAGTCTGCGAGCCTCCCGGTCTTTTTTTGTTGGCGAAGGCCGATTTTATAAGCTCTCACGGTAATTTTTGGCAACAGTTTTACGGATCTCCGGCAAAGAATAATCTGTGAGGTTGATCATAGTTGCAAATGTAGTAAAATATGCGCAGCAGGGCAGGGGCCGTGTGAGGCATAAGCGGCAAAACAGAGAGAAAACGGGCGAAAAAAGCGCCGGGAGGCAGATATGGCAGAGATCAGCAAAGAGGCGGAGCTGGTGCGTACGGCTCTGATAAAGGCGGGACTGGAAACTCCTCTCATTCCGGTTGCTATGGACAGCGCGGAGAAGAAGGAGCAGATTGCCGCTCATTTCAGATCGGTAATGCAGATCCTGGGACTGGATCTCACCGATGATTCCCTGGAAAAATCTCCGGAGCGCATTGCCAGAATGTACGTGGATGAAATATTTTCCGGCCTGGACTATGCCAACTTCCCTAAGATCACCGTCATTGAAAACAAAATGCACGTGGATGAAATGGTCAAGGTGCGGGATATTACCATGACCAGCACCTGCGAGCATCACTTCGTTACCATTGACGGCCATGCCAAGGTGGCCTACATGCCCAATACCAAGGTTATCGGCCTCTCCAAAATCAACCGCATCGTCAAGTTCTTCGCCCGCCGTCCTCAGGTGCAGGAGCGGCTGACCCGGCAGATCCTGGTGGCGCTGCAGACCCTTCTGGAAACTGAAAACGTCGCGGTCTCCATTACGGCCACGCACTACTGCGTCAAGGCCCGGGGAGTGGAGGATCCTACCAGCTCCACCACCACTACGGCTCTCGGAGGCTTCTTTAAGAAGAACTCCGCTTCCAGACATGAATTCCTGACTGATGACTGAAAAAGGATTGCGAGGCGGCCACGGAACCGCCTTTAATTTTATGGCCCTCCTCATGGCCTTTGCCGGCATTGCCGGGCTTGCGGTTTATTATTTCTACGTGCTGTCCCTGTACCGGGATCGGGATGTCTCCGAGGCTTATGATGCCTATTTTATCAGTCACCGCATCCGCTTCTGGAACCGCTATCAGACCCTTTATGTGATTCCGGGCCGGATCTACCGCACCGTCTGGGAGCGGCCGTCGTTTTTCGGGCGGGACAACGTGGATCCTCCGGATGAGGACAGCGGGGGACTCTCCATCAGGGAGCTGGTGCCGCTCCGTTTCAAGCTTTATTCCTGCAGCGAGAACTATTCCCTGAGGATCCGGGTCTATAATCAGGAGCCGGGGGAGCTGGATCTTCTGGCCGGAAACAAGTCCTACACCGCCCGATTACTGAAGGCGGGAGTGAACGAGACGGTGTTTCCGGTGCCGCTGGAGGAGCTTTCCTGCGTTCCCGGGGATACCCTGGAGCTCTTCCTGAAAACCAGTCATCCGGTTAAGGTGCTAAGTGTGGGGTTTGAAAGTGTGGGGTTTGAAATATGAAAGACCATGACAGCTATACGATTTCCCTGCTGATTCCCGTCTACAACGAGGAAGCCACCATCATGAAGTTTTATGAGGAGGTTTCCCGGGTGACCGCGCCCGAGGGGGAGCATCTCGAGTTTGTGTTTATCAATGACGGCAGCAGCGATGGCAGCGTGGCCATCATCAGGGAGCTCATTAAACGGGATTCCCGGGTGGCTCTCATTAACTTTTCCAGAAATTTCGGCAAGGAATCCGCCGTGACTGCCGGACTCCGCAGCGTGAAAAGCGATGCCGTGATCCCCATTGACGTGGATCTGCAGGATCCCCCGGAGCTCATACTGACCTTCATTAAGGAATGGCGGGAGCATGGTTACCATACCGTATACGGCGTCCGGGCCGACAGAACCCGGGACTCCTTTATGAAGCGCCTCACTGCCGGGTGGTTCTACCGTATTTTCAACATGCTGAGCGCCAAGGTGAAGCTCCCGGAGAATGTGGGAGATTTCCGGCTTATCGATAGGAAGGTTATCGACGCCATCAAGGATCTGCCGGAACGGGACCGCTTCATGAAGGGCATTTTTGCCTGGGCGGGCTTTACCTGTTATGGCGTTCCCTACGAGCGTCCCGCCCGCTCCGGGGGGAGCTCCAAGTTTAATTACTGGAAGCTCTGGAATTTCGCCCTGGACGGCATTTTCAGCTTTTCCTCCGCGCCCCTCCTTATCTGGAGCTATCTCGGAGCCTTTCTGGGGCTTATCAGCGCCATCTACATGGTTTACATTATTTCCAAAACCATTTTTCTGGGAGTGGATACCCCGGGCTATGCCTCCACCATGGCGGCGATCCTTTTTCTGGGATCGGTGCAGCTCATTTCCATCGGGGTGCTGGGAGAGTATATCGGCCGGATCTTCATGGAGGTCAAAAGGCGGCCGATATACGTCATAAACGAGATTGAGGGCGGCCGCAGCGGCGCCGGATTCATCAGATCCGGCGAAAAGGGCGAAAGAGGCGCAAATGGCGGCCGGGATCCTGAAGCCGGCAGAAAGGAGCAGTAAATTGCAGGCTGAGCAGACTGACAAGAGAGCTCCGGTAATGCAGGAGCTCTTCCGGATCGTAAGGTTCGTCCTGGTGGGCGGCCTGGCCACTCTGACCGATCTTCTGGTGAGCTTTTTGCTGGTTTCGGTTCTGGGCGTCCGAAATTTTGCGGCAGCGGTTTCCGCTCTGGGAATATCCCCCGCATGGGCGGCGCGGCATTTTGAGGAGGGCGTTACGGCGCTGGCCTTTATGCTGGCCTTTGCGGTCTCCTATTACGGCCACAGTTCAGTAACCTTTCATGCGGCGAGATCCCGGACGGTGCTTCTGAGAATGTTTGCGGCCTCTCTCATGGCTCTGGCGCTCCGGGTGGTTTTGGTATACGGCATCAAGGAGCTTCTGGGCTGGGGAGAGCAGGGGGCTCCCGTGTATCAGCTGGAAACCAGCATCCTCAATATGCCCCTGAGTCTTTCCCTGAACGCCTCCTACATTCCGCTTCTGGCCTCCATGGCGCTGGTTACCGTCCTGAGTTATTTCCTCTTTAAGCGCTGGGTGTTCCGGAAATGATAAACCAGAATTCCATGGACACAGCCACCGTTCCGGAAATCGCAGACAAGGCCGGGGGATTAAGTTCGGCCGCTCCGGAGGCCGGATTTCGACAGGAGCTTCCCCGCCGGAAATTTCCGCGGCTTATGAAATCCCTGAAAACCCTCTGGCAGGCCCTGCTGCTTTTTCTGGGCACCCGCCTTGCTCTTTATCTTCTGGTCTATCTCAGCGCGGTTATTTACCCCGGAGATTTCACGCAGTTTTCCGGAGAGCCCTTTGAGTCGCCAGAAGCCGTTGCCTCCGACGTGATGACCATGTTTTGTCAGTTTGACTGCAAATGGTTCATGTCCATTGCGGTGTCCGGCTATGAGACCTATCCCAATCATCTCACCACGGGACATGCCGCCAACTGGGCCTTCCTGCCGTTCTATCCCCTCCTGGGGCGGTATCTTGCGGAATATTCCGGACTCAGCATTCTCCAGTCCTTTTATCTTATCTCCAACATTTGCTGCTTTCTGGGACTCCTGCTCTGGATCCGCTTCCTCAGAATGTTCCGGCTTTCCTATGAAACCCGTCTCGCGGGAGCCTTCTTCTATTGCGTTCTGCCCTACAGCGTGTACTTTATCGCCCCCTATACCGAAAGCCTCTTCATGATGTTCACCATTGCCGCCTTCATGCTGGCTATGAAGGAACGCTACCTGCCTGCGGCTCTCTGCGCCATGGTCATGGTGGCTACCAAGAACATCGGGGTGATGTTTGTGTTTCCCCTGGCCATTATCTTCTGGCAGCATAACGGCTTCCGGGCCTTTTTTAAATTAACCGATCTCAAAACCGCCTACTTCTGGCTGGCCTTCATGCTGGTGCCTCTCCCCATGTTTGTTTTTCAGAACTGGCTCTGGCTCAGCACCGGGGACGCTCTGGCCTTTAAGAATATTCAGCTGGCCTGGGGGCGCATGATGGGAAATCCCTTCATGCACATGCTGGAGGGCTTTGCTTCCGGAGGGTACAAGGCTTACTTTGCCGCCTTTTTCGCCGGCTGCTTCATTCCCATCGCCTATCTCCTCTTCCGCAAAAGATACGCCGAGGGAGTGTTTCTGCTGCTGGGAGCCCTGATTCCGGTATCCACGGGAGTGAACGCCATTCCCCGCTATATGTTCGGCATGATGCCCATGCTTCTGGCCTTTACCCTGATGATGGAGGGCCGGCCCTGGTTCCGGAATCTCCTCCTGACTTTGTCCGGCATGCTGGCCGTGTTTATTTCCGTTGCCTGGGCCCGGGGCGCGTTTTTTACCGTCTGAGGAATGGTGCCGGCCTCCGGCGCCGGGGAAACCGGAAAGGGGCCCCGTTCCGGTTTGCCCCTGCTCCAGATTACCCCTATAATGGTTTTCAGGGGCCGGGCGGCGCCGGATCCGCAAGGATCTCGCAAATGCCGGCTCATAGTAATCAGCAGAAAAGATCGACGCAGAAGGAGACCCTTCATGGCAAGACAGAGCACAGGGAATTCCCGGATGCCATCAGGAGATCCGGCCGGGGTTTTGACATCGCCGACGTGGCGCGCGCTGCTCCCTGCGGGGGCTGGAACTGCCTGGTAAGAGACTTAATCAGGATAACCTTTGTCAATAATTAAGCCGGCGGGCTATTTAACGGGCTCTCCCAAAGAGAGCCTTCTGACGCCGCGACACAGCAATACAGCAGCAAGGAGAGATCAGTCATGTATCTTGCCCTGGGGGTTGAATATAACGGACTTGGCTACAACGGCTTTCAGATCCAGCCCGATAAGCCATCGGTGCAGGGAGAACTGGAAAAGGCCATAAGCTCGGTGGCGGCGGCCCCGGTTCACATCGTCTGCGCCGGAAGAACCGATGCCGGGGTGCATGCCACCGGACAGGTGATAAGCTTTGCTTCCCCAAATGACCGGCCGATGAGCGCCTGGATCAGGGGGGTGAATGCCCGGCTTCCGGAGGATATCGTCATTACCTGGGGGCGGGAGGTGTCTTCCGGGTTCAGCGCCCGTTTCAGCGCCTTTGCCCGGAGATACCGCTACATTATTGCCAATACCCCCTGCCGTCCCGCCATCGGAAGGGGGCTTATAAGCCACTGCTACCGTGCCCGGCTCAATGAGACGGCCATGCACGAGGCCGCGCAGTGCCTGCTGGGGGAGAACGACTTTTCTGCGTTTCGGGGAGCGGGGTGTCAGAGCCATTCCCCCATGCGGAACGTTTCGGAAATTTCGGTAACCCGGAAGGGGGATTTTGTCACCTTAGATATCACCGCCAATGCCTTTCTCCTCCACATGGTACGCAATATTGCCGGCTCCCTTCTGGAAATCGGCCTTGGAAATCAGCCGGTATCCTGGATGCGGGAGATTTTTGAAGGGCGGGATCGCCGTCTCGCCGGCCCCACGGCGCCTCCCGACGGTCTTTACCTTGTTGATGTTTCCTATCCCGATCTTTACGGCATTCCGGCCCGCGCCTCTCCGGGGCCGCTCTTCTGGGACTGACGGCGGAGTCCCCGCCGCTTCCGGCCGCGGCGTCTGTTTTTTCGGATCCTTTATCAGACGGCATCTTGCGGCATAAGCCTTGTTAGCCTCTGCTCACAAGGACTCTTAACGATAATAATTGTCATTATTTTTTTGGCGGCGGTGCTCTATAATCCCTGTTTAAACCTGACGGACGGACATGCCGGGGCCGGGAGATTTCCGGATCACTAGTCCGCAGCCAGACATAATCAAAAAGAAGCTGGAGGAACAGAAGTCATGTGGGACTATTCTGAAAAGGTAAAGGATCATTTTTTTCATCCCAGGAATGCCAAAATCGTTGAAGGCGCCAATGCAGTGGGCGATGTGGGATCCATTGTCTGCGGCGATGCTCTTCGTCTCATGCTCAAGATAAATCCCGACACCGAGGTTATCGAAGACGCGGGCTTTCAGACCTTCGGCTGCGGCAGCGCCATTGCCTCCTCCTCGGCTCTTACGGAAATGATCAAGGGCCTGAAGCTGGAGGACGCCCTGAAAATCACCAACAAGGATATTGCCGATTATCTGGACGGCCTGCCTCCGGAAAAGATGCACTGCTCCGTCATGGGCCGGGAGGCTCTGGATGCTGCCGCCGCCAACTACCGCGGCGAATCCTATGAAAGCGCTCATGCCGATTCCCCGCTGGTCTGCAAGTGCTTCGGCGTAGACGAGGCCCGCATTATCCGAGCTATCCGGGAAAACCATCTCACCACCGTGCAGGACGTTACCAACTACACCAAGGCCGGCGGCGCCTGCGGTTCCTGTCATGAAAAGATCGAGGAAATCATTGAGCGCACCCTGAAGGAAATGGCCAATGACGCCGAAAGCTCCGCCGAGAAGGACAGAAGCGCCGGGGCCGCTCCGGCTCCTCAGGCAAGAGCTCCGGAACCGGAGCTCAGCCAGGCTGAAAGGATCAAGGCCGAGGCTGACAGGGAGATCCAGGCGCTGGAAGAACAGATGCGCCGCATCCGGGAGGAATCCCAGGCCAAGATCGCCCGGGTGCAGGAGGAGGCCCGGCAGCGTGATGAAAAGCTCCGCCAGGAAAAGGAGGAAACCCTCCGGAAGGCCCGGGAAGCTGAAATCAATGCTCAGGATGAAGGCCCGGTAAATGAGGCCGTGCCTTTTTACGGCGAGGTGGTCAGAGTTATCAACGACATGAAGGTCGCTCTGGCTCAGGACAGCGGCGGCGTGGATCTCGTCAAGGTCACCTCCGAAAAGGTTTATGTGGAGCTTTCCGGATCCTGCGTGGGCTGCATGATGACCGATATGACCCTGTCCTGGATCCAGCAGCAGATCATGGAGGCCGTGGGCCACTATGTGCAGGTGATCAATATCGCCGCCCCCCAGGCTCTTTATCCGGAAGAGTTGGAGGAGTAACAAATGACAGCAGAAATCAAACGCGTATATCTGGACAATAACGCCACCACCAGAACCGATCCTCTGGTATATCAGTCCATGATCCCTTTCTTTACTGAATTTTACGGCAATCCCAGCTCCATGCACGATTTCGGCACCCCGGTGCGGGGCGCCATGGAGGAAGCCCGGCATAAGGTAGCCCAGTTTATCGGGGCGGAGCATGATGATGAAATCATCTTCACCGGCTGCGCCACGGAATCTGACAACACCGCGCTGGAAAGCGCCGTGCTGGCCAGTCCGGATCGTCCGGAAATCATCACCACCGCCGTGGAGCATCCTGCCATCCTGGCCACCTGCGCCCGCCTGGAAAAGCGCGGCATCAAGGTGCATTACCTGAAGGTGGACGGCCGGGGCCGGCTGGATCTGGACGAGTACCGCAGGCTCCTTTCCGATAAGGTGGCCATAGTTTCCATTATGTGGGCCAACAATGAAACCGGCAACATCTATCCCGTGAAGGAAATGGCCGAGATGGCTAAGGAATACGGCATTGAGTTCCATACCGACGCCGTGCAGGCCATGGGGAAGATCCCGGTTAACGTGGGCGACAGCGCCATTGACATGCTGAGCTTCTCGGGACACAAGCTGCATGCTCCCAAGGGAGTGGGAGTGCTTTACCTGAAGCGGGGCACCCGCTTCCGTCCCTTTATGAAGGGCGGGCATCAGGAAAAGGGCCGCCGGGCCGGCACCGAGAACACCCCGTACATTGTGGGACTGGGCACTGCCTGCGATCTCGCCGCGCTGCATCTCGAGGAAATCAATGTCCGGGTGCGGGAGCTCCGGGATCGTCTGCAGTTCGGCCTCCTCCGGGAGATCCCCAACTGCTTTGTTACCGGGGACATTGAGAACCGCACCGCCAATACCCTGAATATCGCCTTCGAGTATGTGGAGGGCGAGGCCATTCTCCTGAAGTTCAACGAACTGGGCATCGCCGCCTCCACCGGCAGCGCCTGTTCCTCGGGATCCCTGGAACCCAGCCATGTCATGCGGGCCATGAACATTCCCTTTACCGCTGCTCACGGCACGGTGCGCTTCAGTCTGAGCCGCTTCACCACAGATGGAGAGGTGGATTACGTGCTGGAGAAGGTGCCTCCCGTGATTGCCGAGCTCCGGGAATACTCTCCGTACTGGCAGCAGGGGAAGCCCAAAATGAGCGCGTTTGATCCGGAATACAAGGGCACTCTCGGGAAGAACGCTTCCTAGGACAGGGCGTTTCCGATGCCGGAGTCTCCGGCCGCATCCATGCCCCGGCGGAATTTTGCTGCCGGGGTTTTTCGTTTATGAGGCATTCGGGAAGGCGCGGCTCATTCCGAAAAGTAACACTCCTCCGGAAAATTTGGCTTTTCGTGGAAAAAATACGGGATAGCCTTTATAATATTAAAAATAGATATTTTTTTTAGATCTCCGGGGCGGACGGAGGTTTTTTGCGGGAAGACTTTAGCATTATGTCCGAGATAACTGCGATTTTTGAGGAGGGCGGCCCTCTGGGCGGCGTGCCGGGATACCGGGTCAGACGGGGGCAGGTGTGCATGGCGGCGGCCGTGGCGGAATCTGTGGCCAAAGGCCGGAATCTCATTGTGGAGGCCGGCACCGGCACCGGAAAGACCTTCGGCTACCTGATCCCGCTTCTTAAAAAGGGCTACAAGGCCATTGTCAGCACCGAGGCCAAGAATCTCCAGAATCAGATTTCGGAAAAGGATCTCCCGGCGCTTCTGAAGCTCATGGGGCTGGAGGGCAAGGTGAAGACGGTGGTCTGGAAGGGCAAGTCCAACTATGTCTGCCGGGAGGTGCTGGAGGGCCTGGTGAAGAGGGCGGAGCGCCGCAAAACCCCTGAAGGCTCCGGAGATGCCGTGGACATTATCATCAAGCATAAATCCCGGGTGGATGAGTTTATCAAAGCTCCCGGAAACGGCGAGCTGGCGGATTTTGAGAAAATCACCGGCATTACCAGCGTTAAGGTGCTGCCCCGCCTTGCCATTGACGGCGAGCGCTGCCTTGGGGATTACTGCAGCCATTGCGAGGACTGCTATCACAAGCTTATCCGGGCCCGGGCTCAGCAGGCGGACGTGGTCATTGTGAACCACTCGCTCCTGTGCTACGGAGCCTTCTGGGAGGACTACCTCCCGGATGCGGAGGCGGTGGTCATCGATGAGGCCCATAAATTTCCGGACACTCTCAAGCAATGCTTTTCGGTAAGGTTTAACAGCATCACCTTCCTGAAGACTCTTGATCGGGTCCGGGAGCATATCAGAGATGCCCTGGGGGGAGAAAAGGAGCTTAAAAAGCTGGAGGAGGGCTTCCTTAAAAAAGGCCGGAAGGACGGTAAAAGGGGCGACGGGGAAATCAATCTCTTTACCGCTGACAGGCTGGACTCTTTCATCTCGGCCATTCCGGAAATCAAGCAGGCTCTCAATAATCTGGAGGAAACGCTCCCCAGCTTTAATGAAGCCCTCAGGAGCCGCTATACCGATCCCGACAATGATTACTGTCCCCGGAAGGAATTCCGGGGCCGGGAGCGGGATCTTCCGGTGGTGTTCAGCAGAAGCTCCCAGGAGATGAATAAATGCATGGAAAGCGGCTTTCTGGAGGAGCTTAATGATCTTGACCATGGCTTTTATCCGGTTTTGAAGGATTTTCTGGAACAGCTGGACAATGCAGTCAAAATCATTTCCAATGCCGCTAACAAAGCGGCGGAGAAAGCCCTGACGGCGGGGCCGGATTCCCCGGAGGCGGATTTTTCCGCGCACATGTCCAGATCTGCGGACCTCCTCTCCAACTACTCCGCCACTCTTAAGGAAAAAATCTTTCCGGAGCTTTCCCCGGAGGCGGAGCTTGCCGAGGATGACAACCCCCCTTTTGACTCTGAAAACTATTACCGCAGCTATGTCCGGACTCCGGGGCATTTTGAGATCTCCGCTACCCCGTACAATCCGGATCGGGAATTCCGGGAATACTTCTCGGAATCCAAGATCAATCTGAAGCATGCGCACTACATCTTCACCAGCGCCACCATTTCCACCGGCGGCATGTCCTCCTTTGACGGCATTTCCGAGTCCGGGAACTACAATTATTTCACGGACTTCCTGATGCGGCTGGGACTGGACAACACCACCTCCGACGTCATGCAGATCGCCAGCCCCTTTAATTACTACCGGAACAGCCTTTTATGCATTCCCGAGGGGCTGAACGGCCTTAAAAAGGCTCCGGGCACCGGGCAGATCCGCCCGGACGCCATTCTGGAAATGCTGGCCGATGCCATTAACATCACCCCCGGCGGCATCTTCATTCTCTGCACCTCCTATGCGGCGGTGAGCGCCTACTATGCCGCCATGTATCAGCTCATTAAGACCCAGCGCATCCGTTCCCGGCTTCTCATGTATCAGGGAGACGACAGCCAGAGCAAGGAGCAGATGACCGCCCGCTTCCGGGAGAACGGCCGGGCCATCCTTATCGGCACCAAATCCTTCTGGGAAGGCGTGGACATGCCCGGAAAGGATCTCTCCATGGTGATAATTGACAAGATTCCCTTCCCCCAGATGAGCATTGATCTCAAGGCGGAACGAAAGTACTGCGAGGCCCATCGGAGTCCCGCCAGCGGGTACGGGGTTTTTGAGCTGGTGGATATGCCCCGGGCGATCATTGATCTTAAGCAGGGGGCCGGCCGTCTTATCCGGAAGGAGGATGACACCGGGGTCGTGGTGATCTGCAGTCCGGCTCTCACCGACGGCGGCAGGAAGCAGTACCGGGATGACATTCTGGAATCCCTGCCTCCCATGTATTTCGATACCGAGGTCAGCACCATCCGGGAATTCTGGGACTGGCACCGGAAGCATGACAAGCCGGAGGTGTCTTCCTGAGGCTGCCAGTCCAGGCTCGTGCCGGCCCTTTAGTTTGTCCGGAGATTATGAAGTCTGAACATTTGAACCACAGTTGAAACACAAAAACGGGGCTTGCGCAGGTTCTAAGGGCCGGTATTCGCAGCAAGCTTGAAAAAACAGCGGGCTATGAAGCAATGCTTGATGAAGGCCCCGGCTTACGGAGGACACATATGAAAACCATAATTCTGAACGGGAGTCCCCGCAGGAACTGGAACACCGCTCAGCTTCTGAAGGAAGCGCAAAGAGGAGCGGAATCCGCCGGCGCCGAGGTTGAGTATATCGACCTTTACAGTCTGAACTACAGTGGCTGCCGCAGCTGTCTTGCCTGTAAGCGCAAGGGGATCGCGGAGCCCTGCAAATGCTACTGGAAGGATGAACTGACACCTGTTTTGGAGAAAATATGGCAGGCGGACAGATTGATCGCCGGCGCGCCGATTTATTACAGCGAGCCCGCCAGCGGCATGCGCGCGCTGCTGGAAAGAGTGGCATTTCCGGCTATGAGCTACAACGATTATTCCAGCGTCTTCAAAGGCCGTGTTGATGCGGATATCTTCCTTACCATGAATGCGCCTATGCAGTATTACAGGCAGGTGTACGAAGGAAGAATGCAGGAGTATTTTGCTCCCCTGCGGTTCCTGAACGGTCAGGTGCGCATTTTTCCGGTTTGCGATACGCTGCAGGTCAGGGATTACTCCAAATATGATATGGCAGGGTTCTCCGAGGAGCATAAGAAAGCGGTGCATGACGCGGAATTCCCGAAACTGCTGGAGCAGGCTTTCAAAATTGGTGCCGCCTGCGCACCGAACCGGGAAACGCTGATGGCCATGAATGAAGCTGAAAGCATCGCCAGGGATCCTGATGCCAGGCGTTACTCTGACGTTGAAGAAGCCCTGAAGGCATTAAAGGAGGAATGAGACTCGTCAGGGCGAGCCTTTTTCCTCATCATAACAGGCCTTTAAAGGATATAATAAGGGCTGATTTTTCAAGGCGGGATTTATTATGACCAAGATACTTGCGGTGGACACGGCCACCGAAGCCTGTTCGGCGGCACTCTTTATTGACGGCCGGATTATCTCGGAGAAGGAGGTGGCTCCTCAGGGGCACACCCGGCTTCTTTTGCCCATGACTGACAGGCTTCTTAAGGAGGCCGGTCTCAATCTGCGGGATTTGGATGCCCTGGCCGCGGGAAGAGGCCCCGGATCCTTTACCGGCGTGCGCATCGGCGTCAGCATGGCTCAGGGACTGGCCTACGGCGCCGGAAAGCCCCTTATCGGCATCAGCGATCTTATGGTGATGGCGTTTCAGGCTCTGGAGGAGACCGGCCTTAACGAAGCGGTGGCGGCCATTGACGCCCGCATGGGAGAGGTTTATGTGGGAGTTTTCCGGAAGGATCCTGATGGCTTTCCGGAGCTTCTGGGAGAGGAACGGGTGCTGGCTCCGGAGATCGCCGCTGCCTATGCCGGAGAGCTCCTTTCCGGAAATCAGGCGGCTCTGACAGGCACCGGCTTTGCTGCCTATCCCCGGATCGGCGAGGTCCTTAACGGCATTCCCGCCGCGGAAAACCTCCCCTGGGCGGATACCCTGGCCAGGCTGGCTCTCCGGGACTATGAACAGGGACTCGCCCGCGCTCCCGGGGAAATCCTTCCTGTTTACATCAGGGATCAGGTTACCTGGAAGAAGGTGGCCGAGCAGGAGCTGGATCGTCAGCAAAGGCGGGGCTGACCATCCGGGAGCAGCCAAACCGGAAATCTGCGTTTTTTTGCAGGTTATCCGGGTTTTTTAACAAAGCTGTGGTATGCTGATAGAGACCGTTTCAGCTTTGGGAACCGGCAGGCTGTTTCCGGTAGATCCGGCAGCCAAACCAAAGAACAAAAATCATAAAGACAGGGACAGCTGAAAGCATTGGCGGAATTGTTCTAACCGGGGGGAAGGAGCATGTCGAGACAGGATCATGCTTTAAGCGCAGCCATTATCGGAGCCGGGGAGCGCGCCCGGAACATGATTCGGGTTTACCGGATGCTGGGACGTCCCGTGACCGGAGTATTCAGCAGAACCCGGGAAAAGACCTACAAAATGGTGGAGGAGCTGGGACTTTACGGCGTCACCACCGTATATGAAAATCTGGCCAATATGCTGGAGCACGATGTCGCCCCCTATATCTATATCGCCTCCCCCAATAACACCCATGCCGCGTTTTCCATGGAGGCGATTTTTCATGGGCGGCATGTTTTTACCGAAAACCTCATGGCTGAAAACGTCCGGGAGCTGGCCTCCATTGAAGAGGCCCTGAGGCAGGAGCCCCGGGTTTTTATGGAAGCCAATACCGCGCTGTCCTCCCCCGTGCTCAAGCGGCTTCAGAGCTACATAAACACCGGACGGGATTACCCGGAGCTGGGAGCTCTGGGCATGCTGGCCATTACCTACAGCTCCTCCCGGGACAAGCCGCAAAGCGAACTGGGCTTTCTCAAGAGCGAGGGCTGCTACCCCATCGGAGCTGCGGTAAGAATCCTGGGCACCCGGGTGGAGACGGTGGTTTCCGATATGGATTATGATTCCGCCTGGCATGATTCCCGGGGCGCCTGCACCCTCAGCAACGATGCCGGCATCAAATCCTGCCTCTCCATGTCCTTTGCCGACAAGCTGCCCTCCAACGTGGTGCTTTCCTTCAAAAACGGCTTTATTCTGGTGGAGGATTTCCCCACGGCTCTTCATTACGACATATTTCAGGGCGGGGTGCGTACCCGGGTGGATCTTACCCAGGATATTCTCCGGGAATACGAGCTTTCTCCGGACATTTTTAAAACTCCTCTGGATATCTCTCTGGCGGTGTCGATTCTGGACTTTGAGGAGGCGGTGGCAGCCGGTCAGGATCGCTCTCTTTGGCAGGAGTACACCAACTACCGGGAATCTCAGGCCGTGTTCCGCCTGATATATGAAATTCTGGCCCATATGTCCGTTACCGT
This sequence comes from Succinimonas sp., assembly GCF_045225735.1. Classification (NCBI taxonomy): domain Bacteria; kingdom Pseudomonadati; phylum Pseudomonadota; class Gammaproteobacteria; order Aeromonadales; family Succinivibrionaceae; genus Succinimonas; species Succinimonas sp. Next base: position 17,332 of record NZ_JBGVBR010000313.1, read on the forward strand.
AAAACCGGAGCTGCGGGCGGTTCAGCAGTAAACAGCATACCCGGAGCCTTAAAGACGGAAGCCGCAATTTATGTTTTATTTTCAGCTGGATGATGTTTGTTATGCCGCGTCCCGGGGGACGGGACTCCGGGAAACCGGGGATCCGGTTTCTCCGGAGGATTACGCCGCATTTCAGAAGGAGCTTGCCGCGGGAATTCCCATGATGCTCCGGCGGCGGCTCCTTCCGGCCGGAAGGCTGGCGGTGGGCGCGGGAGTCCGGCTTCTGACCCGTTTTCCGGATATGGCCCGGATTATCTTTGTCTCCCGCACCGGAGAAAGCGTGAGGTGCTTCCGGCTTCTTCAGGAGATCCTGGCCGGAAACGGCATCTCTCCCATGGAATTTGCCTCCTGCGTGCACAACGGGAATGCGGGGGTGCTCTCAATTATCCGGAAGTATCAGGGCGAGGTTACCGCCGTGGCCGGAGCGGAGAGCACTCTTATGGCCGGTCTTACCGAAGCCAGAGCCGCGCTGGGAGCCCGGCCGGAGGTTAACCGGGTGCTTCTCGCGGTATCCGAAGAAAATCTGGAGTGCTGCCGGGAGGTGTTAACGGAGGTGCCGGATTTCGGGGGGGATTACGCTCTGGCTTTGGCGCTGTCCCGCTGTCCTGAGGAGTTCCGGGAGGAGGATCTTCCGGCAGGTCGGGAATCCGGAGAACGGCTTTTTACCCGGCGGCTTCACGGCGTTACTTTGATCGGGTTTTGCGAGGAGCGGGATCGCTGTCTCTCCGGCCGGGATCTGGGGGATGCCCTGGCCCGGGAGCTTAAGGACAGGATCTGACAGGAGGCCGGCCCTGATAAAAGATTTTGGGGCTCTTCAGGCTGAGAAGCAGGGAAATACAGTACAGGCGGTTTGGAAAGATCAGCGAAACCTATGGGAAAATTAGTTTGCGCCTTAAGAAGCTTTACCACTCTTCTGGTTTACGGAGTGTTTTCCGGGGGAGCCGTGTTAAATGGCACGGTGGTATACCTTCTTCTGATAATCCTGATCAGGGATCCCCGGAAACGGCAGCTGGCTCTCCGGAAGGCGGTAAAAACCGGCCTTAAGTTTTTTCTGTTTCTGTCCGGCATTCTGGGGGTTTTCCGGTATGATGACAGCGCCATCAGAGATCTCCGGGATCTCCGCGGGGCCGTGATCATCGCCAATCATCCCTCCCTGGTGGATTTTATTATCATTATCTGCTGTCTTGACGAGCATGCCATTACCATGGTTAAGAATTCCCTTACTCATGGCTTTATGAAATACGTTATTAAGCACCTGGGGTATGTGAACAATCAGTCCTCGCTGGAGGAGATTCATGAGGCGACGGCTTCGGGGGACAATCTGCTGATATTTCCGGAAGGCACCAGAACCCGGAATCCCGAGGCTCTTTCCTTTCAGAGGGGAGCCGCCAATCTGGCCATTCGCTTTAAAAAGCCCCTCCAGCCTGTGTATATTTACTGCGACGCTCCCGGGTATCTCTCCCGGGGCTTTATGTCCCTGAAGGTTCCCGAGCATGTGCCCCGGTTTTACATCCGGAAGGGAGAACTGATGCAGCCTGAGGATTTTCTGGAACCGGACAAGCTCCCTTCGGTAAATGCAAGACATCTGACAAAAAAGCTGGAAACCATGTATGATGAATGGCTGTTAAACTGCCGTAACGGCCAAAATCAGCAGTAACACGCTGTTCTCGGGTAATCCCGAGCCGCAAAGCTATGGAATGAACACGGAATTTTTTAACTCACGATGCGAGGTTATATGAGCGAAGATCTGACGCTTAAAATCAAGGAAATGATTATCTCTTCCTTGAATCTGGAGGATATTGCCCCGGAGGACATTGATACCGAGGCGCCGCTTTTCAATGAAGGTCTGGGGCTGGATTCCATCGATGCTCTGGAGCTGGGACTGGCTATCAAGAACACCTTCGGAGTCACCATTAACCCGGAGTCTGAGGATGTGAAGAAGCACTTCTATTCCGTTAAGACCCTGCAGGACTTCATTGAGGCTTCCGGAAAGAAGTAAGCCGCACTGAATCGCACCGGGAGACTCAGATCTCCCGGTTTTACGTATCCGGCATGGCGGATCTCAGATTATCCGCTTATTGCCGCATGACTGCCTGACCGCTGCTGTGTTATAAAGCTCTGCAGGTTCGCTCATGCGAGGGCAAATAAGGAGTTCTCCTCTGTTTTCACTGAAAGCCTTTCATCATCTCTCCGGACTTAAGACCTGTAACCTGGAGCGTTCGTCTTCGGGGTTGGGGTAGGTGTAGCTTTTGGCATACCGGACAATTCCGGATATGTCAGCGCTTTTCGGAATCTTCCAGGAGCTGAGAGGCTGGTTAAACGAGCTGGCGCCGTTGAACATGTTCCTCATGCTTGCGCCTTCCCGGAAGGCCCATTTATCAAGAGGCTGATTAAAGGCTTCGGCATTATTGAACATATAATCCATGTTCTCGACACGGGAGACGTCCCAGTTGTTAAGAGTCTGGTTGAAGACTCTGGCATCTCTGAACATCATCGCCATTTCAACTACCTCGCCGGTGTTCCAGCTTCCGATGGGCTGATTGAATGATGAGGCCTCCCTGAACATTTCATACATATTCTCCACCCTGGAGGTGTTCCAGTCCCCGATGGGCTGATTGAAGGCTTTGGCCCCCCGGAACATACCGCCCATAAACTTTACCTTGCCTGTATTCCAGTTCCCGACGGGCTGATTGAAAGCTTTGGCTTCATCAAACATTAAGGACATATCGGACACCCCGGAGGTATCCCATTTGTCCAGAGGCTGGTTAAAGCTTTCCGCTGACGCAAACATTGCTCCCATATTTTTCGCCTTGGAGGTGTTCCAGCTGTTAAGAGGCTGGTTGAAGGCTTTTGCCTGGACAAACATGCTGTTGAACGTTGCCGTGTTTCCGGTGTCCCAGCTGCCAACGGGCTGGTTAAAGGATTCGGCGCCCCAGAACATGCCTGCCATGTATTTCACGCTGCCTGTATCCCACTTGTCCAGCGGGGAGTTAAAGCTTTTGGCGTTATAAAACATGAAGGACATGTTTTCGACACGGGAGGTGTCCCATTCATTCAGCGGCTGGTTGAATTTGGCGGCGTTGAAAAACATTCCGTTCATGTTGGCAATGCGAGAGGTGTCCCGGATATTAACGTATTCCAGTTCCTTGAAATCCATGAAGGCGCAGGCCAGGGAACGCACCCGTTTTCCCGGTTTGACCTCAAAGACAATCTGCCGGAGCGGAGTCTTTTCATTAGCGATCCAGAAGGGATTTCTCTCATGCTGAAACTTCTGGAAGTAGAACATGTCATGCTCATCCTTCGGACATCTGGTGAATTCGTAATTTATGGTCAGACTGTCGATGGCGTTAGCGGAAATGAGCTGAATAAGCTCAGGAGTGATGTCCTCCGGGGCATTAAGCTCCGGATTTCGCTTAAGATATTCCGGAGAATTACGGGGATCATGAGCGGCGGAGATCATGCTGTATGCCGCAAGAGCTCCCAGAGAGAGCAAAAGCGTTCCCGCCAGAGCCAGAGTGAGACGGCTTTTTTTCAGGGGACGGCCGCAGTTTTTGCAGAAGCTGGAATCGTCCTCGATTTCATAACCGCATTTTTTGCATTTCATTGTTCTCGTGTTCCTGTTGTTTTAAAAGACTGACATGGCAATACCGGGCAGCCGGATGGCGAGCCGTTCATTTGCCGTTTTTCCTGGTTCTGACTCGTTACTTAGAGCGTTCATCTTCCGGGTTCGGGTAGGTGTAGCTTTTGGCATTCCGGACGATTCCGGATATGTAAGCCTTTTTCGGAATTTTCCAGGAGGTGAGAGGCTGGTTAAACGATTCAGCGCCGTTGAACATGTTGCTCATGTTTACGTTTTCCCTGAAGGCCCATTTATCAAGAGGCTGATTAAAGGCTTTGGCATGACTGAACATGTACTCCATGTCATAGACACTGGAGACGTCCCAGTTACCCACAGGCTGGTTAAACGAGTCGGCTCCGCGGAACATGCCACGCATACTCATGACATTGCCGGTGTTCCAGTTCCCGATGGGCTGATTGAAGTGTTCCGCTTCACTGAACATATATGACATGTCGTCCACTCTTGATGTATCCCATTTGTCCAGAGGCTGATTGAAGCTTTTCGCCTTGTAAAACATGCTCTCCATATCCCAGACGTTTCGGGTATTCCAGTTCCCGATGGGCTGATTGAAAGATGAGGCCTCCCTGAACATGTTATACATGTTCCCCACCCTGGAGGTATTCCAGTCCCCGATGGGCTGATTGAAAGATGAAGCCCCCCGGAACATGCCCCCCATAAACTTTACCTTGCCTGTATTCCAGTTTCCGATAGGCTGATTGAAAGATGAGGCCCCCTCGAACATGCCGAACATATTGTCCACCTTGGAGGTATCCCAGCTCCCGACCGGCTGATTGAAGCTTTCAGCCTGGTAAAACATTCTTTCCGTATTCCAGACGTTTCCGGTATTCCAGTTCCCGATGGGCTGATTGAAGCTTTCAGCCTGATAAAACATTCTTTCCATATTCCAGACGTTTCCGGTATTCCAGTTCCCGATGGGCTGATTGAAGTTTTCAGCCTGATAAAACATCGACCGCATGTCATGAACATTTCCGGTATTCCAGCTGTTCAGCGGCTGGTTGAAGGACTTGGCTTTTCGGAACATCTGTCTCATGCTGACTGCTCCGGAGACATCCCAGTCTGCCAGGGGAGCATTAAAGCTCAAGGCATCCCTGAACGTACGGGTAAAATCTTTGATTTCAGGGCCGACTGCAATGTTCACAGATTCAAGATTCCAGAACCCTTCAAAGGCGCAGGCCAGAGAGGTTACCTGAGGGGTGAGAATAACCCGGAAGCGGATATCTTTCAGCGGAGTGCGGCTGTGGGCTTTCCAGAAAGGATTCCTGGCCAGCCGTTCATTTTTGTAGTTATCATCAGCATAAAGATCTTCGTCGTCATCATCAAGCGGACATTCACGCGGGGTTTCACTTCCCCATGCTTGCTCGCATTCCTCCAGCGAATTGCATTTGATAAATTTTTTCGACTTAATGACGGAACCGCATTCGTAGTCAGATTCATTCCTGGAAATCGTCTTTTCAAGAGGGAGGGGGCAGCCGGCAAATTCATAGTTGATGGTCAGGGATTCCAGACGGTTTGCAATAATGTCAGATATGAGCTCGTCAGTGATGTCCTCAGGGGAATTCAGCACCGGATTCAGTTTATTCTGATACATGATGAGCGCAAGTAGATACCGGATGCAGCGATTATGCCCGCAATGATGGCGGCATTTATAAGCTTTTTCCCGAAGGATCCGTTCCGGGGGTGTTCACATCTGCGGGGAGCTCCGCAAAAACAGCAGTATTTGGAATCAGCGGCTATTTCTTTGCCGCATTTCTGGCATCGCATGGCAGGCACTCTAAAAACGGTTAAATGTTAACAAAATGTTATATTGGGCTATGTTATTCATTTTGTTATATCTGTCAATGAATGTTTTGAAAGAGGAGACGGAGGAGCAGGCAAGCGGGGAGCAGGGAAAGAAAGGGAGGCATTGCTGACGGTTTCAGGCATGAACGGCAACTTGGTTTACAGCAGATCTGTTCCGTTGAGACACCTCCGCAGGCGAGGACTTCAAAGTAAATTGAAGTTTGTTTGAAGTTGTCTTGAAGTTTATTTTGAAGTATTATTGAAGCAGTCTTGAAGCAGTTCAAAAAAGGGAGACGACCGTGATGTTTCTGGAAGAGATTATCGAAGATGCGCAGCTGGAAAACGATAGGTTTGAAGCCAAAGCCATGCTAAATCATAATGATGTTGTTGGCTGGCTCAAAAGCATTGCCGGATTTGCCAATGCCGGCGGGGGAGATTTTTACATTGGCGTGGAAGACAAAACAAATAAATTGATTGGTTTTGACAGAAAAGGGGCTGATAACGAAAGAAATTTTTTTAATAATAAGGTGAATGAATATTTAATCCCCAGACCGGTAACGCAGATTTCTTTTGTGCGATATGAAATAAACGAGAAAGAGCGGTTTATCATCAGAATCAGAATTGCGGAATCAACGGTAAAACCAGTGATTCTCAAATATAATAATATACCGGCAATTTATATGAGACGCGATGGTTTTACCAATGGTGCCACGTATGAAGAAATTACCGAGATGTGCAATAAAAGCAGGAAAACCCAGTATGATGTTTTGGTATCAGATGTAAAATATGACGTCTCCAGACTGTCGGATCTTAGCGCCTTTTATGAACGTCATAATAAAGGAGCCAGACTTAAAGAAAAAGCATTACAATCATTGGGTTTTATGAATAATGATGGCTATTTATTAAATGGCGCCGTGCTGTTTTTGGATAATTACCATGAAGGAAAAACGGATGTGCAGTGTTCTGTGTTTTCCGGATTCCATAAAGGAAGTGAAAGAATTGTTGCGGTAAATAAATTCAGCGGAAATATCACCTCTGTAATTGATTACATCATGAATTTTGTGACTCAAAGAATGAATCATTCTTTTATAAAATTAAATAACGGGAGAATTAATATAGATTCATATCCTGAAAGAGCTTTATTGGAAGGGGTGATAAATGCTGTAGTTCATCGCGATTACTATTTGGATGGTACGCAGATACAGGTTGATATATTTAAGGATCGCCTGGAAATAACGTCTCCAGGTGGCTTTTACCGATCTGAAAAGTCAGGCAAGACTTATGATTTATCAGGAGTTGTTTCCCGGAACAGAAATGAACTCATTGCCCGGGTTCTGATGGCCTGCAAGGTTATGGAAGCCGGCAGTGCCGGCTTTGCTAAAACAATGCAGGCTTATGCCGATGCTGACAGTGAACATAAGCCGTATGTCTGCTCATCATCAGATCATTTTACTCTAGTGCTGCCCGATTTAACCTATGAGCGGGGAGTCGCAGACACAAGCGTTCCCGTGCTGAATTTTGCGCCGGTTCCTCAGGGCACGGATTTCGACGAGAAGGTATTATCATTTTGTTATGCAAAGGCCCGTAAAGCTTCGGAAATTGCGGCATATCTGGGAATAAGCGATTCCTCATACTTTAGAAAGCGCGTTCTTGCTAATCTGGAAAATAACAATTATCTTGAGAAGAGTAAGATTTCAAGAGCTTCCTACTATAAAACAAATCCCGATATGGTTGTCCTGGCATAGCTTAGGATAATTATTGCCGAGGTGTTAAAATGGCCAATCTCAATGAATTCGAAAGAGCGATAAAGATTCCTTTAGCCCAGTCTCTTTTAAGATTTGAGGACATAGAACTCACGGATGCGGAAACTGAGAAGCTCTTAACTAATGAAAGCCTGGAAATATCTGAGTTTTCAGAAGAAGAGTCGCTCATTATTAATAATATCATTAATGCTTTAAACTATATGCAGTCTCTGGATATTTCAAAGGTTAAAGCTGATTTGGATTTATTTATAAAGCTAAACTCCCTGCTTGCCAAAGATCAGGCTTTATTTACCGGATCTTTGCGAAACGGATTTTGTTCCATTCCCTGCATCGGGCAAATTCCCGTGCCTGCAGAGGAAACAGTTAAAGAGGAAATTGCTAAATTAAACAGCATTTCCAGGGCTCACAGTTCTCCGGAAAATAATTCTTCAGATAACTATAAACTGATTGCTTCAGTATGCTTCTGTAATTTGGCAAGATTGCAGCCTTTTTGGGACGGTAATAAAAGAACCGCGCTTTGTTTATGCAATATGGAATTACTGAAGCATGATTTTGACCTGCTAATTATCCCCAAAGACAAATATGCCGGTTTTGAAGAGCGGTTAACTCCTTTCTATAAAAAGGAAAATAATGATGTTATCGGGTATCTGGCCCGAAATTGCTTTGCGAGGCAGCGCCGGTAGCGGGAATAAGAGCATGGGGAAAACAGAGCATAACAGGGCAGGCATGGAATAAATA
>NZ_JBGVBR010000314.1:0-3066 GCF_045225735.1 Succinimonas sp.
GCTGGCATAGGTGGCTTTCGGGATTTGAGCACGCTGTGTATAAGTTTGGTTACAAGTTGTTTGTAACCTCTGCACAACCTGTGAATAACATGTGTATTCCGTTGCGGATAAAGGGGCTGGACAAAGAGGCGGAAACGGGTATGGCAGGAAGGAAGATCTGAGGGAACAGAGGGTCGGAGAGTTTACAAAAAACGGGGCAAAGCCCCGTTTTATTAGGAACCTGAGACAGGATCAGGTTTTGTCGTTCCTATGATTCACCGTTATCGCCTGTCATTTCAGCTGTCGCAGGATCTCGTGGTGTAGCCTCCCAGAGTGCCGTTAAGCTCATCAAACTGCGACTGCAGATTGTTGGCAGTGTCGGCATAGTGATTGGCGTCTTCCATAATGGCCTCGGCAGAAGTTCCGGCGTCGCATATGTTGCCGGAAACCTCGCTGATAATCTGGTTCTGACTCTCGGATATCCGCACAATCTTCTGGGTAAGGTCATTGATTTCCTTGAAGGAGGAATTAATGAGAGTGAAGTGCTCGGAAGCCTCATTGGTCTTGTTTACCGCCGTAAGACAGGTGTTGATGCTGTCCTCCATGAGACTAATGGCATTATTGTTGGCCAGAAGCAGCTTGTCGATGGTGTTCTTAATATCCACCGTGGCCTTCTGAGTGCTGCCGGACAGGTTGCGCACCTCGTCAGCCACTACGGCGAAGCCGCGGCCGTGTTCGCCGGCCCGGGCCGCTTCAATGGCCGCATTGAGAGCCAGAAGGTTGGTGTTGCTGGAAATTTCGCTGATGCTGTTATTGAGGCTGACAATGGCTTCGGTGTTTTCCTGCAGCTTGTTGAGAGCCTCCTTGGTGTTTTCGAGCTCGGCATTGAGGTCATTGATGGAACCCGCCACATCATGAATTAGTCCCTGAAGACCGGCGCACCTGTCTGTGGTATGGCTGATCTTCTCAGAAGCATCCAGCATTTCTGACGCCACGCTGGTGGTTTGCTCCATAACTTTAGCAATGAGCCCGTTGCCGTGCTGGAGGAGATCCATCTGGTTCCGGGATTTTTCCTTAAGATCCATGCTCTGATGAAGCACGTTCTTAGAGGCGTCAGTTAGGGTGGCGGCTGAGTTCTTGAAGGTATCAATAAGAGAGGACTGGGCATCCAGGAAAGTGTTGAAGCCCTGTTCCAGGTTGCCGATCTCATCCCGGGTGCGTACTTTGATGCGGCGGGAGAGATCTCCGGAGCCATCTGCCATCTTTGCCAGAAAGCCGGAGATGAAGTTTATGGGCTGGATTACCTGCACGGAAAGGTACTTGTGAAGCACCAGAGCCGAAAGCGCCAGAACTATCAGGGAAATCAGGAGAATTATCTGGTAGTTCGAGGAGTTGACGGCTACCTGACTTGCCGGAACCACAAAGCAGAAGTACCAAGGGGCATTATTGATCTTGCGAACCATCATGAGGTAGGGAATGCCGTCGATGGAAAGGCTGGTCAGTTCTCCTTTGGAGTTTTCGCTGGCTTTCAGGGTTTCATCGGTGAACACCGCATTGTATTTGCTGACATCCTCCATAAAAGCTTCGCTTTTGTCGGAAATGATCACCTTGTGATTGTCCGTATAAAGAATGGTAAAGCCGTCCTTGGGGATGGAGATTTTGGAAAGAGATTCCAGAAGCTCGGCGATTTTAACATCGGCTGCTACCACGCCGCCATCGGCCATGCGGGCCATGCCGATAACGTTCTCGTTAAAGGTAAAGTCCTTGTAGGGCTGGCTGATATTAACGGTGCTCTTCTTGTATCCCAGCTGATACCAGGGTCTCTTCCGGGGATCGTAATTGGACTTCCGGTACTGCTCCAGCGTTTTCTTGGTGGAGTACATGTCGCCTTCAGCTTCGGTGCCGTAGTAGACACCGCCGAAGTTAAGAGCCGTGCCGATCATGATCAGGTTGTCTCTGTTTTTGAGGAACTCCACCTTTTCCTGAGCCAAGGTATCCACCACTCTCATGCGGTCATGGAGCCAGGAATCAATGATGTTGACGCTGTCATTGACCAGTGAGGAGAACATGGCGGAGCCGATTTCAAAGTTCTGTTCGTTAACCTTGCGATCCTTTATGTTAAGGTAGACGCAGATGGTAACCAGAAGCACGATGAACGGGACTACCACTCCCAGGAAAATTTTGAATTTCAAAGATCTGAGCCCAAACACAGCAATCCTCCCCGTCCGCAGATCTCAATCAAAACACATGAAAATGTTCTCATTCTACCGTACCGATGCGTTGCAATAATGGTAATTGTTTCACAAAGGGGAGTGGTAAGACGGGATTAATAAAAAAATTCTAACTATGTCAAAAATTACCATTTAAACAGCCCTTGGAACTGACTATGGAGCCATGTGACTGATCATTGCATATGCTTCTGCGAAAAGCCTCTGTAAACATTTTTCCGTGACCGGTGTCATATGCAGCTGCCCCTTATTTTATGGGGATTAACCAGATTTCTGACTCATGGATCAAAACTCAAAAGATTTAGATGACTTTCTGTAAACGGGGATGAGAAAGCAGGTAAATTTCCGGAGTTTGTTACTGTTCATAATAAGTCGCGATTATGGCAGCAGGACAGTTTAGCGTTCTCTGGCAGATTCGGGAGAGATATACCGGCATTATTTTGAGCAGCCAGCTAAGGATTTTGCCAGATTTAGCAAGATTTTGCTGTTGTTGAAACGGGCTTTTTAGCTCTCGGGAGAGAGATTCTGTCTGGGTTGCTTTCTTTTTTTGCGGCTTGGCGTTTCATGCTGCAGGCTTTTGAAAGCAATAGCTTTCGGGAGTGTGATCTTCTTGGACAAAATCGCAAAAAATCGGCGGCGGATTTTCAGTTTTTCCGTTTTTGAGTGATGGATCGTGTTTTTTTTGCGTGTGGGAAAATGAGTGCAGTTCAGTAAAGATTTTATGCTAAAGAGTGTTGTTTTAATACTTTTATACAGGAGCGTGCCGGCGAAAATGTGTTAGTCAAACAAGCTTTGTCCAAAAATCACCTCAAATTTAATTAACATATGTCACATTTTCAGTAATAACTTTTGTCTAAAT
>NZ_JBGVBR010000315.1:0-4760 GCF_045225735.1 Succinimonas sp.
CGGATGATTTTTCGGGGAGGTCATGAGGCGGCCTCCTTAAGTGAGAACAAATTTAACTACAAAAAAATGAACTCGTAAATAGGGAAAAAACTTTATTTAAAATTGTTGAATTAATTGATCCAGATCAATGAATTTTTTAAAACACAACATGGAGTATTGTGGAATAATGCTCAAAATGACTTTTGCACAAAAGAAAAAACAATCACCATATACAGTGCCAATTTGGGAAAACAGCCTGAAAAAACCACTATATCTAGTAGTAGCAAAAATACTATCAACAGATGAAAAATGATATGTATCCCTATTTGTTTTTGACTGTGAAAAAAGTCATGGGCGGCAGGATCTTTGAATTCCGGATTCCGCCGGCTTTTTTGAAATTTTTATAGCGATAATTTCAGTAATCAGAGGGCCGGTATACGGATCATTTCCGGGATCCCTCTTGTTGTGGATTAGTGCTGGGGACAAGTTTTTAGGCGGTTTCCCCTCCCGAAAAAATTTTTTCAAATTGAAGCCTGGGCCTCATGTGATCTCCGGCAGAAAACCGGCATCAGGAAGTCAGCCGGAAGAAAAAGCCGCTCTTTTTTCCGGGCGGCGCGGTTTTTTCGGGACTCCGAAGAGCCGGATGCCGTTTCCGGAGGGGGCGGCATCCGCTGGACAGACGCCGGCGCCGGCGTGGCTTAAGGCAGGGTTCTGACATATAATAGCTCCCCGAATCCGCCGGCATGAATAACCGGCGGAGGCTGGCAGAGGACATGATAATAATGAAGAAGCATATTGCCGCCCGGGAGAGCTTTTTTAAGGAATACCGCTTCCGGATCCTTCTGGGGGCGGCGCTGTTTTCCGGGATACTGGCCGGAATCGCCGCCGCCCGCGGCGAGGTCTCCGGGCCGGCGGCGGCCGTTCCGGCGCTCCCGGTTCCCGCAGGGAGCCAGGAGGTTCCGGTAAGATATCTGGGGGAGTACCATGCCGGTGATTACCCCTTTGCCTCCCTGAAAAAGGCCGAGGCGGACGCGGGCAGAAAATTCAGCCAGATCTGCTCCCGGGCCCGGGATTACTCTCCCGAGGGATATCTCTGCCGGAATCCCCGCCTGCTCTTTCTGGAGGAGGAGCTCCTGAGGCTTAAGGGGCAGAACCCGGACACCGAGGCCTACCTTAACGGCGGGCTGCTTTTTCAGGAGGAGTTTGCCTCCTGCATGAACGAGGAGCATCCCGCTCGCTGCATCGAGTACGCCGCGCTCCGGGAATACTCCCTCTGGCAGACCCGGCTCCGTCAGGTTTCCTTTCAGGACGTGACATACGAATGCTCCGGAGGAGCCGGCCTTCTGGTGCGCTACTACGATTCCGAAATGCCCGCCGCCCGGGTGTGCTTCAGCGAGGATCGGGAGTGTCTTAAGGGGCCGGGCAGCCTGCTTTATCTTTTTCCGGGAAACCGCGGGAGATTCTTTTCTGACGGAAGCTCCCGGGGCTCCGACTCCGGCGATCCGGAAAGACTCTATCCGGTAAGAAACGGGGTACGTTACGAGAGATCCCACGGCGTGGCCCTCCATTGTCTTGCCGCCGCTCCCGGAAAAGCCGGGAATCCGGATGAGAACGCCGCTGAATAGGGGATAAATCAGGACGGGGAGATAAATCAGGGCGAGAACGGGGAGACGGCATCGTGTCCGGACACAAAAAAGCCTTTCCGCTGCCGGAAAGGCTCTCCTGAGCTTGCGCATAACTGAGACTGGCAGACCGCCGGTTATTTTTCGGAAACCCGGACGCCGTCCTCTGTCCCCACAATGAGCACATCAGCGCCCCGGCGGGAGAATATCCCCACGGTAACCACTCCGGGAATGGCGTTGATCGCCTGCTCCAGTTCCCCGGGATTGGTGATGCGCAGATCATGCACATCCAGAATCTGGTTCCCGTTGTCAGTTACGCAGTCCTGACGCCAGACCGGATTTCCGCCCAGCTTCCGAAGCTCCCGGGCCACGTACTCCCGGGCCATGGGGATCACCTCCACCGGCAGCGGAAAACGTCCCAGCACGTCCACGGTCTTGCTGTCGTCCACAATGCAGACGAATTTTTTTGCTACCGCGGCGACGATCTTTTCCCGGGTGAGAGCCGCTCCGCCGCCCTTGATCATTTCCAAGGCGGGATTTACCTCGTCGGCGCCGTCCACGTAGATGTCAAAGTGATCCACCTCGTTAAGATCCAGCACCGGAATGCCCATCTGCATGAGCTTTTCGGTGGAAGCCCGGGAGCTGGAAACCGCGCCGCGGATCCGATCCCTGATTTCATGAAGTCCTGCGATGAAATAGTTGACCGTGGATCCCGTGCCCACTCCGAGCACCGCATTATCCTCTACATATTTCAGAGCTTCCCTGGCTGCATTCTGTTTTTTGGTATTCTGGCTCATGGCAATTATCCGCTGGTACTGATCTGTGAACATGCGCATTATACGCCGGTGATTAAAATTGACAATACACAGCTTTGATTTCAGATCTGTGACAGGTGTCAAAGTCTTACATGACGCCGGAAACATTTTCCGGGCGGTCTCTGCTGCTCATAAAAAGAAAGAGAAGGACTCGCCGGCCTGCCGCTAAGAGCCGGTCTGAAAGGAGACCGGCCGGCGCCTGGCGGCGATGAATTTCCGGCCGTTAAAGCGGGGGCGTAAAAAAAGCCGGCATAACCGGCTTTTTAACAGAGACGTGATGTCAGCAAGGACGCCGGGCAGTTACTGCAGGGGCGGCTGTCTCACATTCTTTTCAAAAATGATGTCCCGGGTGGGAGTAATGATCTCCGGAAGGGGCACATCCCAGATTTCGGTGGGAAGGGCTTCTACTTCCTGAATGTCCAGGGCCAGGCCTACCGGATAGGGGCCTTTGCCGGTCTGGTTGTAGATCTGCAGGGTGCGGTCATAATAGCCGCCGCCCATGCCGAGACGGTTGCCATGAGAATCGTAAGCCACCAGCGGCGTGCACATGATGTCAATGCGGTTCAGGGGGATAACATTTCTGACGTCAAGCTCCGGCTCCGGGATACCGTATTTGTTGTTAATCATGATGGTGTTTTTATCATAATTAAGGAACAGCAGATGTCCTTTGCAAAACGGATGCAAAACCGGCAGGGCTACCTGGATGTTGTTATTAAGACACCAGTTAATGACTCCGGCAGTGTCAACCTCGCCGTCAACGCTCATGTAGAGGGCCACGCAGGACGCCTTGTTAATACGTTCGTGATGCATGAAACGATCTACCAGCTGAGCCGAATAATGGGCATGCTGTTCAACACTTATGGTTTTGCGGAGATCGCGAATTTTCTGACGCAGAAGAGGACGGGATGTAGGCATATTTTTACAGCTTCAAGTTACAGGTATTAAAAAAGGCAGGAGGATCCTGCCTTTCAGTTTAAATCAATCACACCAGACTCCCAAACAATGCTAAGGTCTGAAACCTTGAACCCGGAAGTTCAAAGCGGGCGACGCTGAAGCGCACTTAGGCTTCCTGATTCGGTGATCCCGTTACGGAGCCGCAGGCCTGCACACCATGCACCTTTAATCCCCCTAATCTGTTTGTATCGGCTCAGGGACATAACCAAATACAATGCCTAAAAGCGGCGATTGAAGAGAAGTCCGCTTCAGTTACCCTCAAGGAGCTCCTTCAGCTTCTTTACTCTTACCTCTAGTGTATCGCTGATGCCCTTTAACTGCAATGACTTTTGGTTCAATTCGTGACAGAAGTCCAAAGATGCCAGCAGGGCTATTTTTTCCATAGAAAGACCGGGAGCCACCTTTCTGAGCTCCAGAATTTTGTCATTTACCATGTTCTGAGCCCGGATCATGGCGGCGGATTCGCCCTTGCGGCAGGTTATGCGCATGGTCTGCCCGGAAAGGGTGAGGTTAACCTGTTCGGTGATGAGGGGCTTGATTTCATCGGCATTGGCGTTATCCGGGGCGGGACTGGCAGAGTCGGTCATGGCATTCTCCTTGTTGCGGCGTCCTTAGGGCATCACAGCTGCGCGAGGGCGTTCCGAGGTTCATTTTAACCCCTTTTTGCAGAAAATCATGCGCGGAATATCACGGGAGCGGGTTTTCGGCCGCGCCGCCGCGCTCCGGCCCGGAAAAACCAAGAACCCCCTCCGGCTGCCGGGCCGGAGGAAGGGCGGAGAAGGAGCGCAGAACAAAAATAAAAGATATGCTATGAGGCCGGAGACTCGCTGTCCGCATCCCCGGCTTCCGGGGCCGCAGCCTCTGCTTCGGGGGCTTTCTCCGGTTCCGGGGCGGCGGATGCCTCCTCCGTTTCCGGCCGGGGCGCGCCGCACTCGGTGCAGTATCTTCCCTGATTGAGCTCCCCGCAGGAGCAGAGCCAGACCACCCGGCTCCGGGGATTCCCGCATTCGGAGCAGAACTTTCCGCTGTTCATGGTGCCGCAGCCGCATTTCCAGATCACCCGGAGAGATCCCTTGTCGAGAGCTTCCTTGGAAAGGCTGATTTTATGCCGTGGCGCATCGGCCTTTGCCGCTGCCTCTGCGGCCTTCTGCTGCTCGGCCAGAGAGAAAAGCATCATGGTTTCGCCGTTGCCGAAGCCCATAAACCCCTGCCCCAGCATATAGCTGGCATTGTACATGGATGCCCCGAAGGGATGAAAAAAGCCCCCCGCCGGGATAAAAAATCCCCCGCATCCGCCGAATCCCGCGCCGTCTGCGCCGCCGGTCATATCGCTCATGTCCGCCTCCTCAGTATTCTGTGATCCGATTCTTCTGTTAATTCATTGCTAATC
>NZ_JBGVBR010000316.1:0-7834 GCF_045225735.1 Succinimonas sp.
ACGCTGCAGTCTGCTACTTCCGGCTCTGAGGCAGATACTTCATGGGATTTACCGTCTGTCCCCGGTAGCGGATCTCAAAATGCAATCTCACGGACTTGGCCTCGGAATCACCCATTTTGGCGATTACCTGCCCCCGGGACACCTGCTGCCCTTCCCGCACCAGAATAGAGTCGTTATGGGCATAGGCGGACAGAAAATCATCGTTATGGCTCAGGATTATCAGGTTCCCGTAGCCTCTGAGGGCATTTCCGGCATACACCACCTTGCCTCCGGAGGCGGCCCTGATATCAGATCCCCGGGCTCCGGAAATGTCGATGCCCTTATTGCCATGCTCCGAATTGGAAAAGCCTTCGATAATGCGGCCCTGAACCGGCCACTTCCAGCTGACGTTGCCCCGGGCCTGAGCCGGAATCCGGACATCATCCACGGCCCGGGTGTTTTCCTTCTTATTCCGGCTGCCGGAAACTGTCATATCCGGAGCATTGTCTCCCCGGGAAGCAGAAGCTGCAGAAGTATTTACGGGAGTTACCGGCTTCTGAGCGGGAGTGTTAACCCGGCCGGAATCCGGTTTTGCGGCAGTGTTTATGACCGTGGGCGCGGTGTTCCGGGAAGATGCGCTGCCGCTTCCGGCAGCGGCCACCGGCACCGGATTTTTGCTTTTGCGGCTCACCGCCAGAAGCTGTCCCACCATAATCGTGTAATTGGAATCAATGTCGTTAATGCTGACCAGATCCTTCATGGGAATGCCGAATTTCCGGGAAAGAGCGTAAACCGTATCGTTTTTCTGCACCCTGTGGGTTCTCACTCCCACCCGGGCGGGATCCAAAATCAGCCTCTGTCCCTTGTTGATATTGTAGGGCTTCTTAATATCGTTGATATACGCCAGGAGCTTCAGGTCAACGTTATTGGCAAAGGCCACGGAATACAGGGTATCCCCGGCGCGCACGGTATAGACGCCGTTCACCCCCCGGGCGGAACCGGCAGTGTCTCCGGTAAGATCCCCGGCTGAATAACCGGTGCCGGTATACGTGGTACAGGCCCCCAGGGACAATGCCATAAGTCCCGCCATGAGTCCCGTCTTAACCCAAAATACAGATTTGCGCAGCATTATTCAGTCCTTTGCAATTCAGTCCTGCAGCATGTAATAGCCGAAAACCGCCGTCAGAATAACCAGAGTCACCCAGCCTATGATGTCAATGTAGCGCCGGAGCTTCTGCTCCATTCTGGCACCGCCGATTTTGATAACCGCGGCAATCAGAAAAAATCTCAGTCCCCGGCCCGCAAATGATACCAGAATAAACGGTATCAGATGGAGCTGCCCGGCCCCCAGTCCCATGCTGACCTGCTGGGAGGCAATAAGGCCGGCTGAGATGGCTACAATTTTGTAGGGGAGCGGCGTAAAGGAACCGATAACAATAAACGCCACGCCATAGCTTTGCAGATATCCGGAGGCCCGGCTGAAGGTCTCCTGATAGTTAAACCGCGCCACGAGATCCTGAATCCAGGGATCGTAAAGATAATATCCGATGCCGTACCCCAAAACCGCCCCCATAACGGAAGCCGCGGTGGCCAGAAAGGCATAGTGCAGCGCCCGCTCCGGCCGGGCCAGACACATGGGAGCCAGCATGATATCCACGGGGATCGGCCAGAAAATGGATTCAATAAAGCTGTTTCCCGTCAGAAAAACCGGCGCCAGACGGTGCTTCGACAGGTTTATGCAATAATCATAGATTCCGGTAAATAACTTCATAGGCCCTGTGTCATACCATATCAGCCCAGCCCGTGAGATCGTCAAGACTGTTGTACGCCGTTAAATCAATATGGAGGGGCGTTACCGAGACATAGCCGTGCTCCACCGCCCAGAAATCTGTGTCCCGCTCCCTGTCCACCGGTTTTCCCTGCGGCCCCACCCAGTAAATGGGAACGCCGCGGAGATCCCGGGCTTCAATAATGCTCTCGGCATTCTGGCGGCGGCCCAGCCGGGTCACCATCATCCCCTTTATTTCAGACAGCGGCAAATCCGGAACGTTCACATTCAGGATCTGCTGTCCGGGGAGCGGAGTTTCCTCTATTTTACGGAGAATCCTCATCACAAAAGCAGCTGCCGTATCGTAATGGCGGGAGCCGCAGAGAGAAACCGCCAGAGCCGGATACCGGCAGCCCCGGCCCTCCATGGCCGCAGCCACGGTGCCCGAGTAGATGACGTCATCCCCCAGATTGGCCCCCTCGTTGATGCCGGAAACCACCACATCCGGCCGGGGCTTCAGGAGAGAATTCAGGGCCAGGTAGACGCTGTCAGTGGGAGTGCCTCTTACCGCCGTGAAGTTCTTTTTTAAAATTTCCTGCGTCCGGAGGGGATAATCCAGGGTAAGAGAATGACTGGCAGCGCTCTGGTTCCGATCCGGAGCCACCACAAAGGTGTCGGGGTATTCCGCGGAAACCGCGTCATAAAGCCGGGAAATTCCCTCTGCATAAACTCCGTCATCATTGCTTATGAGAATTCTCATAACGTCCTGACTAAATCCTTTAATCCCTGTAAATGAGCGTCACGGCGGTAACGGCAATGCCTTCCTTTCTTCCGGTAAAGCCCAGCTTCTCGGTGGTGGTGGCCTTAACGTTCACGGCATCCATATCAAGGCCCAGATCTGCAGCGATATTGACCCGCATTTCATGCTCATAAGGGGCGATTTTCGGGGCCTGGGCCATGATGGTTATATCCGCGTTGCTGATTTTCCAGCCCAGATCCTGCACCCTTTTCCAGGCATCCCGGAGAAGAATTCTGCTGTCAATGTTCAAAAACCGGTCATCATTGTCCGGATAAAGCCGGCCGATGTCGCCAAGTGCAGCGGCTCCCAGAAGAGCATCCGTAAGGGCATGAAGTACCACGTCGCCGTCTGAATGAGCGATAAGGCCCGTTTCATAAGGAATCTTAACTCCGCCCAGGGTAACCGGCCCCGCGCCGCCGAACTTATGCACATCAAAACCATGTCCGACTCTGAATATCATGCTGCTTCCCTCTTAGTCCATTTCCCGGTAAAAAAGCGTCCCCAGGGCCAGATCCTGAGGCTCGGTAATCTTAATGTTAAGGCTGGAGCCCGGCACCAGCAGGGGGTGATAGCCCAAAAACTCCATGGCCGAAGCCTCATCCGTCAGCGTCATGCCGGAGGCGGCGGCCTTCTCATAAGCGGTTATCAGAAGATCTCTTTTAAAAAGCTGCGGGGTAAGAGCCCGCCAGAGTCCGGCCCGGGGCACGGTGTCCGTAATGCGGTTTTCGCTGTCGCCGCGCTTTACCGTGTCGGGAATTCTTACCGCCAGAATGCCGCCGTTGTCATTCATAGCGAGATCCCGGAGTCTTTCCAGATCTGCCATCATAATACAAGGCCGCGCCGCATCGTGAACCATGACATATTCCGATGTGGCTGCCCGAAGCCCGGAAAGCACGCTGTCCCCCCTCTCTTTTCCGCCGGGCACCGTTACAATGCGGGGGTCGCCGTAAAGCCCGGTATCCTGAAAATACTGATCCTCCGGACTCAGAGCCAGAATGACCCGGCCCAGCGCTGAAAACCGGAAAATGCGCTTCAGGGTTTCCTCCAGGATGGTGCTGGAGGCAAAGGGAAGATACTGCTTGGGACACCGGGACTGCATGCGCTTCCCGACGCCGGCAGCGGGAATAACCACGTCAATCATGTCAGACATTTATTTTCCGGAGGCCTCCTGCCGGCTGGGAAAAATTACCCGGTAAAACACCTCTCCTGACTTGATCATGCCCAGATTGGAGCGGGCCAGATTCTCCACCGTGGGGGAACCGTCTGTTTTTTTCAGGGATTCAATGTCAACCTTCATCATGAGATTGCGCTCCTCCAGATTCCGGGTATATTCCTTTGCCTGACGAAGCTCAGCGGTCACCTCCTGGTAGCGTCTGAGACCATTGGGGCCGTGCACCAGCGTGTGCCCGAGATAAATAATAACCAGAATTAAAATGACATTAGTGTAGCGCATAGCATCACCCTGAAAGACCGGGAATATTATAATCCATGCCGCTCAGTTTGAACATGACAGGGGCGGAGATCCCGCTGATTCGCCGTCTGCTGCAGGCGCCGGACAGAACTGTTACAGAAGAACAGAAGCTGATCTCCGGACGCAAAAAAAAAAGACGCCCGAAGGCGCCTTTCTCAGCTTTTAGCTTGTCAGCTTTCTGAAAAACTCAGCGAAGCCGCGGATTACTGGCCCTTAACTGCCTTGCGGCCGGCATAAGGAGCCTTTTCAGAACCGAGCTCTTCCTCGATGCGGATCAGCTGGTTGTACTTGGCCATACGGTCGGAACGGCTCAGGGAACCGGTCTTGATCTGGCCGGCTGCGGTACCAACAGCGATGTCGGCAATGGTGCAGTCCTCGGTCTCGCCGGAACGGTGAGAAACGATGGCGGTGTAGCCAGCCTTGTGAGCCATCTGAATGGCGTCAAGAGTCTCAGAGAGAGAGCCGATCTGGTTAACCTTGATGAGGATGGAGTTGGCAATGCCCTTCTCAATGCCTTCCTTGAGGATGGAAGGATTGGTTACGAAGAGGTCGTCGCCTACCAGCTGGCATCTGCCGCCGATCTTGTCGGTAAGATACTTCCAGCCGTCCCAGTCGCCTTCGGCCTGGCCGTCTTCGATGGAGATGATAGGATACTGATCGCAGAGGTCAGCCAGGAAGTCAGCCAGCTGATTGGAGGTGAAATCCTTGCCTTCAGCCTTCATTCTGTAAAGCTTGGCTTCAGCGTCATAGAACTCGGAGGAAGCGCAGTCCATAGCCAGGGTAACGTCCTCGCCGAACTTGTAGCCGGCCTTCTCCACAGCTTCCTTGATGGCAGCCATAGCCTTGGCGGTGCCGGCAAGCTTAGGAGCATAGCCGCCTTCGTCGCCTACAGTGGTAGGCTGACCAAGAGCCTTGAGTACCTTGGCGAGCTCGTGGAAAATTTCAGCGCCCATGCGGATGGCTTCCTTAACGGTCTTGGCGCCAACAGGCTGAATCATGAATTCCTGCATGTCCATGGACCAGGCAGCGTGAGCGCCGCCGTTGATGATGTTCATCATCGGGAGAGGCATGGAGTAAACGCCGTGAGTGCCGTTGAGGTCGGAAATGTGCTCATAGAGAGGAACCTTCTTGGACTGAGCGGCAGCCTTGGCTACAGCCAGGGAAATGGCGAGAATGGCATTGGCGCCGAGGTTCTTCTTGAAGGGATCGCCGTCCTTGGCCAGCATAACGTTGTCAACAGCGCGCTGATCAACAGGATCCATGCCTACAATGGCCGGTCCCAGGATCTCGTTAACATTCTTAACAGCGGTAAGAACACCCTTGCCGCCAAAACGGCTCTTGTCTCCGTCACGGAGCTCGAGAGCTTCGCGAACACCGGTGGAAGCTCCTGAAGGAACTGCAGCGCGGCCCATGGAGCCGTCATCAAGATAAACATCAGCTTCTACAGTAGGATTACCACGTGAATCAACAATTTCACGACCAATTACCTTAGTGATCTTAGCCATTATATGTAAGTCCTTATGGAGGTTATAAAAAAGACTGCATGAGGCAGTCATCTTAAAAATCTGACAGGAAACGAGAGGCGTCATTACAGCAAGTACAGCAGCAGATACATTAAACCGCTCCTTCCTGACATCTGATTATAATGTCTCCATCCCTAAAAAACAACAAATTCGGGAATCAGACCGAAGTCCCCGGGATCCGGCCCGTCATGATAAAAAACCGGGCCTAAGCGCCCGGCAAAAACGTCTTTTTCAGTACGGCCGGCTCACGCCCGGCGTCCCTTTAATCTCCGACCTTCTGAATAAAAAGCTCGAAGGTGCCGTCGCCGTTTTCCCGGAAAGCCAGAATTTTATGGCCCTCCTCCTTCACGCTTCTGGGAACATTCTCGGCGGGTTCGCCGCTGTTAAGCCGCACCTCCAGAATCTGTCCGTCATCAAGCTCATCCAGAGCCACCTTGGTTTTTACAAAAGTAATGGGGCAGTTTACATCGGTGATGTCAATTTTGTCATCCGCGGTAATGTTTGCATCAGTCATGGTTTTCAGTCTCCTCAAGAATAACAAGATCTTCCTTTCTTACTGTTCTGCTTCCCTGAGCCCCTTCAATATGGAATCCGTTCAGCACCGGATGATCCTGTTCCGCCAGAGAAAGGATGAGATAGCTGGCCCGGGGATCATTGGCCAGTCTGATATCCTCCTCTGAAGGCCGGGAGGGACTTGCGGGATGGGAATGCCAGTTCCCCAGAGGGGCAAGTCCGGCTGCTCGCATGTCCTTAATGGCCGCAAGCTGCTCCCGGGGGTCAATGGAAAAGTGCTCCTCCGCATGATCCGTATTGGTCAGGATGTACACCCTTCTGATCTCCCGGACACCATCCGGACTATCAATGCCGGCCAGAAGCCCGCAGGCCTCCCGGGGACTTTCCGCGAGAGCGTGCCGGTAAATCCTGTCAAAGTCGGCCCTAAGCATGGTTATCTTCATACGCCACCCGAAATCAATGCTGCTTTAATTCGCAGACAGCCTGCTCATAATCATGAAGCTCGGTAATCACCGGATTCTCGGAGCAGACAGCGCAGCCGGCGCCCCGGGACGGCAGCTTGATCTTATGAAACTCCATGGTGAGGGCGTCATAGGTCAGGAGATAACCGGTAAGAAGCTCTCCCACTCCGGTAATATACTTAATGGCCTCCATGGCCTGCAGGGATCCGATAACCCCGCCCATGGCCCCGATAACCCCCGCCTGCCGGCAGGTAGGCACCGCATCCTTGGGGGGCGGCTCCTTGAAGATGCAGCGATAGCACGGGCTCTGTCCCGGGATCACCGTGGTAAGCTGCCCCTTGAATCTGATAATGCCGGCATGGCTGAAGGGCTTTTTGGCCATGACGCAGGCATCATTAATAAGGAACTTGGCCGGAAAATTGTCCGTGCCGTCAATGACAAAGTCATAGTCCTTGATGAGATCCAGAATATTGGAGCTGTTTACAAAGGTGTAACAGGTATTGACCTTAACGTCCGGATTTATGGCCCTCATAGTCTCAGCCGCAGATTCCGCCTTCCTTTTGCCGACATCGGCCGTGGTATGAATTACCTGCCGCTGCAAATTGGAGAGATCCACCGTATCAGCGTCAACAATGCCGATAGTGCCCACACCGGCCGCTGCAAGATAGAGAGCGGCAGGAGAGCCTAACCCCCCGGCGCCGATAATTAGCACCTTCGCTGCCAGAAGCTTCTTCTGGCCCTTGGCGCCGATCTCCTTCAGAATAATGTGCCGGGAATAACGCTCCAGCTGTTCATTTGTAAAGGCCATTACTGTCCGCCTCCCATGAAATACAGAAATTCCACCTCATCCCCTTCATTAAGCACATGAGTGTCAAAGGTATCAGACTTGATAAACTCGCCGTTTACCGACACGGTCACATACTGCGGGGTTTCCACATTTTCAATTTTAATGAGTTCAGCCACGGTAGTTCCCGCAGCCACTTCCTTTCTTTTTCCGGCAACAGTTATTATCATTTGCGGTTTTCCTTATATCAAAAATCATTAACATCAAAAGTAACAAAAAAGCTAAATCACATAGCACCACTCATCCCCGGGCTTTACCTCCTCCTTCCGGCGGCGGCTGTCCTGAGAACGGTATTCCATTTCGGGATTCTTTACCGTAACCCGGGTATCGGCCGGCACCGATGAGGTAATGAAGGTATTCCCGCCGATAATGGAGTTGGCGCCGATTACCGTTTCCCCGCCCAGAATGGAAGCACCGGCATAAATGGTCACATTGTCGCCGATGGTGGGATGCCTCTTTTTTCCCGAAAGCTTCTG
>NZ_JBGVBR010000317.1:0-9633 GCF_045225735.1 Succinimonas sp.
GGTAAGACCGTACAGCGGGGTAAAGGTGTTTCCGACAGCGGCGGCGGACAGAAATTCCGGGTTTGCCATTTGCGGCTGACCGTTATAAAAGGAAATTTTTCCGTAAACGCAAAGGTCTTCTTCCTGCGTAATTTGCTGGATCTGGAACGGCTTGAAATGAAAAATCGATATTCTCAAAGTCCCGGTTCCGTCAGTTAAAAAGATATTAAAAATGGAATTATTTCCGGTGCCGTTTACGGATGTGCGGGCAATATTTCCCCGTACCACGGCATATTCGCCGTCTTTGTTCAAAGCTGAAACCGGAGTAATATGACTGCGATCCTGATAGCCGGTGGGAAAATGCATGAGGAGATCCCAGACTGTCCCGATATTGAGTCTTTTCAGTGCAGACACGGCCCGGGGGCCAATGCCGGAAACGCTGCTGACTGGTTCCTGAGAGATTAAGCTGTTCATTAATTTTGCTGGATTTTGTTACAGATCTGCCCCGTGTCAGGGGAGAAAATTAAATACGGTCAGGGCTACAGCAGCTTTTTAAGGAGCCACTGCGCTCCTAATTTATTAACCTTTGAAATAATTTTCCTTACTGGTTCAGGATAGCTATCCATATCCTCAAGATCGTTTGTGCTGCGAATCAGGGAAGTATGCTTCAGCAAATACTCCTTCTCGTGAGTAAACTTTGACAAAAGAAGCCGGCCCGGATCGTTTATCAGAAGTCCGTTTTCCAAATCCAGTCCCCATGCCCGCGGATTCAGGTTATTTCCTGTGAGGAGGGTATAGCGTCCGTCCACGGTCATTCCTTTGACATGATAGGTGTTTGAGCCGTCCCTCCACAGATGAATTTCCAGCAGGCCGGAATCGATAAAGGACTGATTTTTCGATATGAATTTTCTGAGATTGATTTCGTATATGTACGGGATGGCCCCGACTTTGTTGAATTCTTCCATGTTGCTGATATAAAAATCATTGGCTGTCTTGTCGCCGCATACCAGAGTAACACGCACGCCCTTTTTCAGACAGCGGGAAATGCGTTTTCTGATCGGAGCTGGCAGATTAAAGTACGGAGTGTAGACAGTGATTTCCGATACCGCTGATTCCAGAAGATACAGTATGGTGTGATTAAGACGGTTTTTTCGTTTGCCCAGCCCCACGAGCGGGGTTATGCCGATCTGGTTTTCTGCGATTTCTTCATTGGGGATGCGGTACTCCTCGTGACGCAGAATATTTTTCTGGGCCTTGATTTCAACTGAAATATCCCGGGCCGCCGGAACGTTGCTTTTATTAAGATTGAAAATAGCCTGAGAATGGTTGAACACGGTATTACAGTAAGAACACATGGCATCTGCAAGGGTTTTTGAGCGGATCTCATGGTAGCGGTCAATGCGGTATTTGCCGTTTTCTCCCAGATAAACATTGTTTATGCTGGCGCCGCTGTAAAGTACCGTATCATCGAAAACAAAGCCCTTAAGATGCAGCACTCCGAAGATTTCTCTTTTTTTCACCGGAACGCCATAAATAACAGGCTGGCTCTGATGGGCTGAGGCCATTTTCTGATACCAGACGTTGTTGCCTTCCTGGAGTCCCTTGCCAATGAGTCCTCGCTGGGCGCGATGAAAATCCACGTATACGTAGATTTCAATGGACGGATTGCTGGTTTTAGCCTCATAAAGAGCGTTCATGATTTCCTGACCGGCCTCATCGTTCTGAAAATAAAGCGCGGTCATGCATATCCTTTTTTTGGAAGACCGGATAAGTTCCAGAATCCGCTTTTTAAACAGATGCGGTTCCTCGATGATGCTGTAGCAATCAGGATCCACAGCGGTTTTCGGAAGCGAATCAATTTCTGATTTGGCTGTTTCCGTGTTCTTTTTGTAATAAGCTTTTTTCAGTATGTAGCCAAGACCCATATTTTTCTCCGGACTAGATTGCAGCAGTGGCTTTCAAAAGCCAGCTTATTTCAAAGTCAGACAGATGTTCCTTTACTATTTCCCGTACCTGCATATGGTAGCTGTTTATCCACTGCTTTTCATCTTCGGTAAGCATTTCTTTTCTTATCAGTCTGATATCGAAGGGCACGAAGGTTATGGGAGTAAGATTCAGCATCTCTGTCTGATATTCTCCGACACGTACTGTTTCTACCACGGAAAGATTTTCGCATCTGATACCATACTCACCATTTTTGTAAAAACCCGGCTCAATGGAGGTCACCATACCCGGTTCCAGTGGCGTAGTGTCACTGTGCTGGGAAATGGACTGCGGTCCTTCATGCACATTGAGGCATTGTCCGACGCCATGTCCGGTACTGTGATCGTAATCCAGCCCGTGTTGCCAGAGAGGAGCTCTGGCCAATACGTCCAGAGCAGTTCCGCATGTGCCCTTGGGAAAATGGATGCTGTGCAGAGCGATAAGACCCTTAAGAACCAAGGTAAACCTTTCCTGCATTTCACTGGTAAGCCCCGGTCCCACTAAAACGGTTCTGGTGATGTCGGTGGTTCCGTCCGCATAGTGCCCGCCGCTGTCCACCAGATACATGGGATCCTTCCCCAGAGGGCGGGGATGTCCCAGATTAACGTGGTTGTAATGCACTATCGAAGCATTGGGACCGAGAGCAGAAATGGTATCAAAGCTGTTTTCCAGAAAGGACTTCTGTTCCTTGCGGAATTTAAAAAGCTGATCTGCGATTTTGGCTTCGTCAAATGACCGCGCCACGTTCCATTTTGAGCTGTGCTGCTGTTCATCGCTGCTTTCGGTGATAAGCGGCATGGTAAGCTGATCCAGCCACGCAAGAAATCGGCACATGGCCACAGCATCCCTGAGGTGGCTTCTTTTCATGCCCTGAATTTCCGTGGGATTCTTTTTGGCTTTGGGCGTTTCGCAGAAATCAGGGCCGGTGGCAACCTTGCACTTCTTGCTGTAGAGAAGATCAATGAGCCAGGAGTTTGTGGAAGCGGGATCTACGTAAACTGATGCCTGCTCCTTTCCCAGTCTTTCCACCAGCTTTACCAGATCGTCTTCTGAGTAATAATCAATATTTCCAAAGTGATGCTGAAAATCTGACATGTCCTGGGATCTGATTTTTTGCGGAGAAACGTACCATTCCACGTGTTCGCAGTTGTAGACAGCGAGGAAGCTGTTTACCACGGGAAGACAGGGCACGTCATGTCCGCGCACGTTAAGGAGCCAGTTAACTGATTCGCTTTTTGAAATAATGGTGGCATCAAGGTGTCTTTTTTTCAGCTCCTCTGCAATGAGATGTCTTTTTTCAATACTGGGACAGCCGTTATATTTGTCTTCATAGATATAAGCCTTGCCGGGCTTGTTTTCAGCTTTTTCAGGCCAGATGAGGTCTATCAGGTTTGACTCTGTGGGGATCAGGATAATTTTTGAAAATTCCAGTTCGTCCTGAAGCTTTTTTTTAGCCTTCCAGCTGATGCATTTCGGATCGATGCCAATTCTTTTGTTGTTTTTGAGAATTGACTTCAGCCAGCAGGAAATTGATATTTCTTTGAAGTGGAAGGTGTCATAAAGATTTGCCGGAGCCTGTTCCTGAGCCTGAAGCACATAACGGCCATCCACAAAAAGAGCGCAGGAGTTTTTTATAAGATGTTCCTTTCCGGAGGAATCGGAAATCCAGATTTTGTTTTCCTGATGCTTGATAAAATCAGCCTCACTCAGTATCACAGCAGCGCCTGCGGAGCCTGTAAATCCTGAAATATAGGCAAGCCTTTCGTTCTCAGGCGCAATATACTCCGAGAGATGTTCATCCTCTCGCTTGACAATGAGGGCGTCCAGTTCATTTTCCCGCAAAAGCGATCTTAATCTTTCAAGACGGTCGGAAATAACATTCTCATCAGTCATTGGTGTTACCTCGCTGAAATATCAGGAAGCTTCTCAGAAACGGAATCCCGGGATATGGAAAGCTTGCTTACCTGCATGATATTGCCAAACAAATCAATGTAAACTCCCTGCTGACTGGTTTTCATAAGTATCAGACGATCCTTTTTCTGAATAATGCTGTACTCGGTTATAAAGGAATAAAGAAGCAGCAGATTGCATCCTGAGGCAAAGAAGGCTGCAATTGCCGCGATGCGGGAGATAAGTTCGGTTGTTTCGCCGATATTTATGTAAACGCACAGGCATACAGTCATGGAAAAGGCGGTTACCGCTGACAGAAAACGCAGGAAATCTCCGTACACCGTATAGAGCACTCTGGAGGTGCTGAGAATAAGTTTTATCAGGCAGCAGCCGGCTGCGATATTCAGCAGGTTTTCAAAAATCAGCACGGATACGTCAGATTTGATATCCCAGACACCAAGCACTGCGGAAATCCCGGCCAGAGCGGAGAAGGCAATGCCGCTATAGCCAAAAATCTTTGTAATGATGCCGTTTCGGGCCGAAGGGAGTGAAATTTGTATTAAGGAAAACATTACCCAAAGAACTATAAAGGTTTCGGCAATTTTAATGTCATAGCCTTCAAAGGGGATGAATATCAGTTTGATCCCGATTCCGAAGGCTGTAAGGATTGCTGCGATGAGAAATATTTTTTGAATTTTTAGCAGATGTCGCATCGTGATATCTCCGCATAATTGGAGCCTCCATTATACAATCAATCTGCCAACTTACTAATACCGCAGTCAGCGTGTCCGGCAAGCACATCCGGATCGGATGAAGCCCTTTTACGGCGGCTGCTGCATTTTGAGAGGATGTTCTGACAGGGGCTTTTGCCCTCCGGATGACAGGCGAAACCTTAAACAAATATGCTGTTTCTATGCGGTGAATAGTTCTTTTCTATTTGCTATAATCCTGTCTTTTATGAAACAGAGAGCTCACAAGGGAGAAAGAGATGATTGAGGATAATCCGATCCTGTCCGGAACCGAGCTTCCGGAATTTTCAAAAATCAGACCTGAACATGTTGCCGAGGCCATAAGGCATTGCATAAGTCAAAACCGCGAAGCTATTGAAAAGGCCGTTTCAGAGCATTCTGACAATCCCTCATGGGATAACATAGTTGCCCCGCTGGAGCAGATTTCCGAAAAACTGAATCGGGCCTGGGGCATTGTATCTCATCTCAACAATGTGCTTTCTTCGGATGAACTCAGGGCTCAGCATGATGCCATGGTCACAGAGCTTTCCGAGTTTTCTTCATGGGAAGGGCAGCATGAAGGACTGTATAACTGCTATCGGAAAATATATGACCGTTCTGATTTGTCCCCGCTGCAAAGAAGGGCTCTGGATTTTTCCATTAAATCCTTTGAACTGAGCGGCATTGCTCTGCCCGAAAATGAGAAGAAGCTTTTCAATGAGCTGAAGTCCCGGCTTTCGCAGGTGACATCGAACTATGCCAATAACGTTCTCGATGCTACCCAAAACTGGTTTTTTCATACTGAAAACGCCGCTGATCTGAAAGGTCTTCCCGGCTTTGCCATGGATTTGGCCAGACAGGACGCTGAAAGCAGAGGTCTTCCGGGATACGTGATAACCCTGCAGTATCCGTCATACCTTCCGGTGATGAAATATGCGGAATCACGGGAACTCAGGTTTAAATGCTATGAGGCGTATGTGACCAGAGCTTCGGCGCTGGGCCCGGATCAGGGGAAATTCAACAATGATGACATCATGAAGGAGAAGGTTTCCCTTAAAAAGAGAATGGCCGGTCTTCTGGGGTTCCGCAATTATGCCGAGAGATCTCTGGTATTAAAAATGGCGTCATCTGCGGATGAGGTGATGAATTTTCTCGGTGAACTGGTGACAAAATGCCATGACCAGGGGCTTCGGGAAATGCAGGAGCTTTCCGATTATGCCAGATCTATGGGTTTTACTGAAAAGCTGGAGCCCTGGGATCTGAGCTACTTCAGCGAAAAACTCCGGGAATCCCGCTATGCCATTAATGATGAAACGGTGAGGCCTTATTTCCCGCTGCCGAAGGTCATTCAGGGGCTTTTCAGGCTTGTGAATATAATTTTCGGGATCAGCATAAAGCAAAGAGACGGGGTTGACGTCTGGCATAAGGATGTTTCCTATTACGAAATTTTTGACAGGGAAGGTAATAAAAAAGGCGGTTTTTATCTGGATCCCTATGCCAGAGATAATAAACAGGGCGGGGCCTGGATGGACGACTGCATTGGCCGGTGGGTTCATGAAAATGGCGAGATTACCCTGCCGGTGGCCTATATTGTTACGAACTTTATGCCTCCCGTCGGCGGAAAACCGGCTCTTCTGAGTCATTATGAGGTTGAAACTCTTTTTCATGAGTTCGGGCATGCTCTGCATCATTTGCTTACAGAAGTTGACGTGCCTTCGCTGGCAGGTCTTGGCAATGTGCCATGGGATGCGGTGGAGACCCCCAGTCAGTTTATGGAAAACTTTACCTGGAATCCTGAGGTTCTTGCCATGATTTCCGGGCATGTTGATACGGGTGAAGCTTTGCCGCAGGATCTTTTGAACAAGATGATAATGGCCAAGAATTTTCAGTCGGCTCTGGGCATGCTGAGACAGCTTGAATTTGCCACCTTCGATTTTCGTCTCTACCGGGATTATGATGAGGATACCGATATCCATCAGCTGCTCTGTCAGGTAAGAGAGGATATTTCCGTTACTCCCGTGGCTCCGTTCAATCGTTTTGAAAACAGCTTCTCCCATATTTTTGCCGGGGGATACAGCGCCGGATATTACAGCTACCTCTGGGCAGAGGTGCTTTCCAGTGACTGTTTTGCCAGGTTTGAGGAGGAGGGGATTCTGAATCCGGAAATTGGAAAGGAATTCATGAATACGATCCTTGCGCAGGGAGGCTCCCGGGAATTCATGGATATTTTTGAATCCTTCAGAGGCAGAAAACCGTCTGTGGATGCATTGCTCCGGCACAGCGGCATTATCTGCAACGATCAGAAATAATCGCAATGAACGAAATGACAGAGCATAAAGATTCCTCTTATGTCTGTCATAAGTTAATACGTGGCTTCTGTCTTCAGTGCAGAAGGCAGATCCCGTTTTTTGCATTCGGGTTCCTTAAATGAAGGATTCCGGTGTCTGATGAGTCTCGGCAGGCTTCCGCTATTCGGAAATAATGACTTGCCATATGGTAGAATCATAGACTTGTCTGTTACTTAACAAGGAATAATTATGCTTTTAGATAATCCGGTATTGCTTCAGTTAAAGAGGCAGAGCGAAGAAGCCAGAAAAGCAGCAGGTTTGCCGCCCCTGAGTTATGAAGAAGACGAAAACAGCGGCAAGAAGAATGACAGCTCCCGAAAAAGGGAAGGCAGAAGAGCGAATGGCGGAGAACGTCATGATAAGGATTCCCGAAAGAATAATTCTGCAGCGTATGCTTACGGGAATATGAAGGAAGGTCTGGTGAAGGCCACTGACAAGGGGTATGGTTTTCTTGAGGTTGATTTAAAGGAAAGCTATTTTATATCGCCGCCAAACATGAAGAAGCTTTTGCCTGGGGATCGTATCATAGCCAGGATATCAGAAACAGCCGGACGCACTCAGGCATATCCTGTGGAGCTTACCGAACCGGCTTTGACGCGATTTGTCGGCAGGGTTTCCATTGCTAACAACAGGGTGTCAGTTCTTCCGGATCGGCCGAGTTTTAAGAATTATATGAGAGCAAAAAATCTGGTAACGGATCATAAACTGAAGGAAGGAGACTGGGTGCTTGCCACACTTTCGCAGCATGCTATGAATACCGGCAATGGCGAACATCTTATCGAGGTTACTGAGTACATTACTGCCGGCGACGATCCGGAGGCCCCGTGGTGGGTAGTGCTCAAGGAAGCAAACCTTCCGAACAAGGCTCCGGATGATTTGGACAGTTATGTTTTCCATGAATCCGGCATTGAAAGGAAGGATTACACTTCATTGCCGTTTGTAACCATAGACAGTTCCAAAACCAAAGACATGGATGATGCTGTTTATGCTGAAAGAATCGGCGAATCAGAATATCTGATGTATGTTGCTATTGCAGATCCCACGGGATACATCTCGGAGAAGGATCCTTTGAATGCCGAAGCAGCCAGGCGGGCATTTTCCATATATCTTCCCGGACGCGATATTCCCATGCTCCCCAGAAAGCTCAGCGAGGATCTGTGTTCTCTTTGGAATGATGAGGTTCGTCCGGCGCTGGTGGGGGTCTTCAGAATCGGAGCTGACGGAGCCCTTTCCGACGATATCAGGTTTGAGTTTGCAAATATCAAATCTCGCGGAAAATTGGCGTATGACGATGTTTCTGATTATCTGGAAGGAAAGGAAACGGCATTTAAACCGGATCCTATTGTCGCTGAGGTGCTGCGCATTCTTGAGGAATTTCAGAAAATCAGGTGCGCGTACCGCAGTGCTCATGCCTCGCTGTTCCGGGACAAGCCGGATTATGAGTTTATTCTTGATGAAAATGGTGCTCTGATCGAAATTAAACAGGTCTTCCGGAGAATTGCCAACAAGATTGTCGAAGAAGCTATGATTGCGGCCAATGCCTGCGCCGGCGCATTTCTGGCCAAAAATTGCGGTTCCGGCATTTTCAACGTTCATGCAGGCTTTGATGCTGAAAAGATTAAGGATGTAGTTGCTCTTGTGCGAGATACTGAAGCGCCTGTCAAAGAGGCGGAGCAATTATTGACCATGGATGGCTTCTCCGCTCTCAAGCGCTGGCTGGATGCAGATGACAATGTTTATCTGGATGCCCGTTTGCGCAAGTATTACAGTTACGCATCCATGTCCCTTGCTCCGGGACCTCATTTTGGAATGGGGCTGGATTATTATGCCACCTGGACTTCCCCTATAAGAAAATACGGGGATATGATTAACCATCGTCTTATCAAGTACTGCATTCTTAAAAACGAAAAGCCAGCCGTTCCCGACGAAGATCTGCTTAATTCCATGAATTTGGCCAAAAAGCAAAACAGAATTGCCGAGAGAGGGGTTAAAGACTGGCTGTATGTGGAATACCTGCGGCAGTTTATAGAGCCAAAAACGGAATTTCAGGGAGAAATTTTTGATATTTCCCGTGGCGGCATCAGAGTTCGTCTGTTTGAAAACGGCGCGGTGGCATTTATTCCTTCTCCGCTGATTTGCGGTGACAGACTGCGTGCTGACGGCGATTCGCAGACAGGAAGGTTTTACATCGATAAGAAAGTTGTTTTTGAACTGGGGCAGTTTGTTCCTGTCAGGATAAAGGAAGTAAATGTTAGTACCAGATCAGTAATCGGGGAACTTGTGAATCCTGTGGACTAATACAGTTTTTTTCGATTCGGCATCTTGGGCAGGGATTGTGAGAGCGGTAATTTTTTAACTGAAAGGACGGACTTTTACATGTCAAAGAAAGGTATTTTTTCATGGCTTAGCGGAAACCGTGTTGCAGAACAGGCAGACAAAGACGGACAGGCTGATGATCGGGAGTCTGTAAAAGAGACTGACGCCGTCATTGGCGGTGACAAGGTGTCTGATGCCGAGCAGTCTCAGGCCGTTAAGCCAACAGGAAAGAAGTTTGTCTGGTCTCAGGGAAGTACCGCTCCGGAAAACAAATCTGTAAATATTTCACCGGCTGCAAAAGAGCCTGCATCTGTTTCTGCTGAGAGTAAAGCTGAAATTAAGCCTGAAGTTAAGGCTGAGGCAGAGCCTGAAGCAGAGCCTGAAGCAAA
>NZ_JBGVBR010000318.1:0-2541 GCF_045225735.1 Succinimonas sp.
CCGCAGGATAAAACGCCGCTTGCGAAATGCATTTAAACAATCAGCAAAAGAAGAATGATAATGAAAGGAACTGACAGACACCCCAAAAATTTTCCGCAGCACCGCGAACGTAAGTCGGACAGCCGCGGCAGGCGCCTGTTGGGATCAGGCAGCGCCGCCCGGAATGCCGGGACTTCCAGATCAAACATGTATCCTCCGATCTGATGCGACACTGCCAGGCTGCGGTTAAAATGCCGCTCCGCGCACTGATAGCCGGTGGGCGCAAAAATCACCACGTCAAACCCGATCTGACTTAAAAATGCCAGGGTGATGTCATCCTCCAGGGAAAGCGCGGTCTCGCCGGCGGCAATGCAAATCAGCTTGGGGTTCTTCTTTGTAAAATCAAACCTCTGAATCATCCTGAGGATATCCTTTTCGAGATTCAGGGCCACGGCAATCACGGTATGCTCCATGCCGTTCTCGCCGGTGCCTTTGATGATCTTCTGATCTATGAGTCTCTGCAGACAGTCCAAAAGGTAATCCTGCACCGGTTCCCTCAAAAAGCCGTACTGATAAGCCTTGTGGGCTTTAATCCGGGTCTTCTGAAGCCGGCCGTTAATGAAAAACTCCCTTGTGAATGGCATCAGTTTTTTCCGGGAGGTTCTGGAGAGATGCGGAAAGGCTCTGATTACTGCAGTATCCGGGGTAATCAGCTTTCTGATGCTGTCCCAGTATGCATATGCGCTGCCGTCCTTGACGCCGTTTACCACAGCAAAAATCACCGGCAGGGTCACCGTGCCGTTCCGGACGCTGAAATTAGGCCGGTACTTAAGCTCCTCATCCCACAGGACGGAAATTTCCTCGTATGCGGTTTTGAGAATGAGCGATACCGCGCTGGAATACTGCTGATTCCGATAAAGTCCGTCCCCGTACAGAGAGGAGTCCAGATCCCGCTCGGCGTGATAGGATGCGGTGCCCATGGACATGCCTTCGTCCGGATCCGGGTAGGCGGACACCTCCAGGGATTCGTCATAATGAATCTCGTACAGCAGATGATCCTCAAGACAGCACTTTTTGCGGAGATCCGGGCAGAAGATGACCACATCAGCCGGGAGCCGGGCCAGAAAACGGCAAAACAGAGTCTCGGCGCTGTCACGGCAGCCCCCCATGTAAAAAAAGCAGCCGACGAGCAGCGGATCCCCGGACTCAAAAAGGTTCCGGTGATAGTGCCAGAGCCAGCCGATAAGGTAAACACCGCGGCCGGCGATTTTGCTCAGATTCTTCTCCTTCTGGCTCTCCTCCAGCATTAGCTCCGCAAAGGCCTTACGCGCAAGGCAGCGCAGTTCTCCGGTCAGGAACCCGAAATTCGGCAGAAGTCCGGCAATAAGCTCCCTGATATTCCGGAAATTTCCTCGGGTAACAGCGTCAATCTCATTGGGGCGCAGCGGGGCGAGACGGCCGTTCGCGATAACAACCTTTCTTCCGGCCGCCAGGAGATCCTGCCTGAGGTGATAAAGATCGTCAAGATAGGTAACCCGATCCTCCGCTCCCAGAATTCTCAGGAAGCAGTTTGCAAAAAATCCCGGAGCCGGATACCGGGCGGCGGGATCCTTTCTGATGTCTTTCAGGGGCTTTCCGGAGAGCCATGCGTTGGTGCAGGGCTTAAGCTGCGGCTTGTCGCCGCAGAGCTGCTCCAGATCCTTCTGAATGTCCTTCATGCTGTTTTTGATTTTCCTTTCCGTATCGGCATCCGCATCAGAAACTCCCGGGAGCCGTGTGAAGACAGATTTTTCCTTATCATGGTATCTTTGTTACATTCTGCCATAGGAAGTTCGCCACGATAACCCTTTGCATCACCGAAAAGGCTCTCTATGTGAACCTGATTGCGATACTGTCAGGTATCAGTGTCTGTCCTTGTTGCTGATCAGTATTGAAGGAGCCGTCTCTTGCCTGATGCCATTCTTTTTGAGCTTTTGTTAACCCGGTTCGCTCATCATATAAAAATCCCACTGATGTCGCATGAGATTATACACCGGCGTTTTGCAGCATAAACACCGACAGTTGCATTAACCATCGGCGCTGCCGGATCTGACGGAAGTTTTATCCGGAACAATAGCCGGTATCATCTTGAAACGCAACGGAATATTTGTCTGGATATCAGGAACCAGGTATCGATATGGAGGGATACGCGCCGGCATTGCCTGATGCGATTTTAAAAATCCCGCCTTCCGGAAGAGAGAGCCAGATAGAGAGAGACGGGACTTCTCTGATGACGAAAAAAAACTAATTCAAATCTGGCTGATTGGTAAAGGATCTGTTCTCCAGCATTGCTTTTATCTGAGATTGCAAGCCCTTCACGAGATCCTCCAAAGCAAATACTTTGGCCTCTAATTCCACCCAGGCCTTTCTTTCCCGTGCAAGCATAGCTTCCGCTTCCACCCGGGCCTGTCTTTCCTGCTCAGCAATAGCATCAGATTTCTCCAGAGCCTCCTCGGCCATTGCTACCTTCTTTTCCATTTCGTCGACTTCATCCCTTGCAGTATTAAGCGCCAGCAAGTTTTT
>NZ_JBGVBR010000319.1:0-3799 GCF_045225735.1 Succinimonas sp.
AAAGCCCCGATCCAAAAAATCACGGAACGGCATAAACAGGATACAGGCCAAAATTCGGGAGCGGATTTAAGCTCATATTTGACCTTCGCCGCAGAAAAAAACGCCCTTCTCATTTTCATCATCTGTCCATCCCTTTTATTCATCCTTTTTTGTTCATCTCCTCCTATCATTCCTCTTGTCATCCCTTCTCAGTTCATCCCCTCTTAATCGTGATGCGCCGCCTTCTTAACCTGGTTCTTGCCATGTAATTAAATTTCTCACAATTTCAGGAGAACTGTCACCGTTTTAAGAGCTGACAAATGCTCAAAAAAGCAGCAAATGGCTAAAAATTAACCAATTACGGCTTTATACGCCGTTGTCATGCAGTATTCTCTGAAATTGTTTTCGTAGTTTTGAAAACTGTTTCATGGCAAAAAGCTGTAAAAATCCTTCATTTTGCTATTGAATTATGTGAGGTGCATCACTATCATTAGCCCTATATCAAATGTGACGCAGTTAACACTTTTAAGAAGGAACGCCAATGAGAAGACTCTTCAGCAAGCATGTGCTGGCCAGACAGGAAATCGCTCCTGTAACCCGCCGTTACTTTTTCAGCTACGTAAAGTAAGAGCGCATTACCCGGGGAGGAATCCGGAAGAGGATCCCGGAAGCTCCCGGAATAATAACAAATGATGATGAAATGCAGACTCGGAAAGAGGATGCTCAGGGATTAACCAGAATTACAACAACGAGGCTACCATGAAAAGATTATTTGAAAGACCCGCTGCTCTCGGAAACCGCTTTGCTCCCGTAACCCGGAAGTATTTTTTCAGCTACGTTAAGTAGGAATAAGAAGCAAGGCAGGCAGAAAATAAGCATTGAGAAATAAGACAACAACAGCGAGAGCGTGAGAGAAAGGAAAAAGAAATAACAGCGCCGGAAGGAATCGCTTCCGGCAGTAAACAGACACCCGGGGTTACCTGGGATTTCCGGAAAGGCCGGCAGCTTGCCGGCCTTTCCGTTTCTGTTCCGTCCGGGATCTGCGGCCGCCCGCCGGTCTCCCGCGGTCAGACCGTAAGCTCTATCTGATTCCCCTCCACCGCCAGAACCGCGCTTTCATAATAGCCGTCCCCGGTGATCCTGGGGCCGCTCAAAACCTCATACCCCGCCAGACGGAGCTTCTCGGTAAGAGAGTCCACCGCCTCCCGGCTCCCCAGGGAAAAAGCCACATGACTGTAGCCGGTACGGTAAGGCGCCTTTTCGGAATCGATCATGTCCGGACGCTGCATAAGCTCCAGCCGGGCTCCGTCCTCAAAGCTCACAAAATAAGAGCGGAAGCCGGTGGTTTGGTTGTGGTAACAAGGGCCGGACACCCCGCCGAGCCAGGTCGCAAAAAACTCCCGGGCGTTTTCCAGATCATTGACATAAAGGGCTATATGTTCGATTTTCATGATGTTCTCCGGATGATTTTTGCCAAACTCCCAAATACCTGACCTTCCCCTGACTTTAAGCCTTGGATCAGATCCCCAAAACTATACCTGTTTTTGCGGTTCCGGACTCCGTTTTTTGTCAAATTTTAGTTTTTCAGGGGGATGCGGCGCATAAGATCGTAAGCAGCGGTAACAATGACAGAAAGGAGCTCCGCCCCGAAAACCTGCGGAGGAAGTGCTGGAAGTGTCTCTGCCATAAGATGGGAAACAGCACTGCGAACGCTTACCGCAGAACAGAGTATCAGGAAGAAAGAAAGGCTGTAATGCAGAGACAGAGCGACTTCATAACGGAAAGCTCTCAGGGGTTGCGTTTGGCGTAACTCGTAAGAACCTGTCGGGAATTCCTGACAGTTTGCTTCCATTTACGCAGCATGTTGCTTGTAACCATTTCAGACTTTTCTTTATCTTCAAAAAAAGCTGTTAAGCACCTTGAAAAAAATAAATTTTTCATGCGGTTGTAATCACAAAAAAGTGCAGAATGTTAACAATTTCTTAAATAGGGAGGGGCCATGGCCAACGTTTTTGATACTGCAAAATACATTTTGGAACGATATGGCTCCATGTCAGCGATGAAGCTCCTTCCCTGCATTTCCGGCCACAATCTGAACAAATTCATCAGACAGCACATTCTGGACAATGAGACCGCTCCCTGATGATCACTCAGCTTATTTCCCTGTCCCCGATCCTGAAAATATCCTCCATGGCCTCGTACATGGCGGCGGCATTTTCCGGATCTCCGGCATCCCTGCTGAGCTCCTGATTGTCCATTCTTACAAGGCCGGAAGGCCGGGACTGCGGTCTCTTTTTACTGCTCATGCACAAGCTTAACAGTCTTTTGCTGCCGGGGCTCGCAGGTTAGGCTTTGATTACCCGGCAGCCTTTTTTAACGAAGGCTATGCCATACTTGAACACTTCCGGATATTCCTTCTTTAATTCCTGATCATAATGGTTGATTTCAATTTGCTTCAGAGCTTCCCGGCATATCTTCTCAGTCTCCAAAGGGGTATCCCTTTCGCATTTCCTGAACTCCAGAATCACCGCTTTCCCGGTTTTGCTGTTTTTAATCACAATGTCAGAAAAGCCGTTGCCGCTTTCCCGGTTGGATTCCATGGACATACGGTTTGTTATTGTCATGGACAGAATTCCCAGCATAAAGCCGTGGTAAAAGTACTCATACCCGGTGTTTCTGATACTGATAAAGCTCACCAGCATGTCCTCAATGATATCAGAGGCTTTATCCGCTTCCCCGGCAAAAAAAGCCGCTGTGATTTTTAAGGCCTTGTCCAGCCATTCCGGATTTCTTTCGCTGAACAGCGTTTTCGCCTTTTCTGAAAAGCGCTCCAGAACCTCTTTATTCGGAATTCTGACCACGGCTCTGTTTCTGGCGGAGGGAACGGCATCCCCGGCCACCGTAAGATATCCCGTATGCAGCATCAGAGTGGCGATGGTATCAAAATCGGTATCTGCGGTAATGACCGGATAGGAGGTGAATGTCCTGAGAGCAATTTCTTCTGTTTTGCCTTCCAGAAGATGCTGAAGACGCTCCAAACTGCGCCATCTGCGGTTTTTCATGCTGAGCTCGATGATATCATCGGAGCTGGAGTTTGTTCGAATGTTTTCCGGCTGGAAGGCGGCGGAATCGTGTTCCGCATTGAGCGCCCGGGAGAGGTATTCCATAACACTCCGGGGACAAACCATATCATTGCCGGCAATGATGTAGCCGCCGTACCAATCGATAACGTCAGGGAGCCGGCTTTCCATGCCGAGTGTTTTCAGGAGGGTTGCGGTTTCGTCTTTGGTGAATCCCATCAATTCGGCATGGCTCTCATTGGTGATGTTGCTTTCGACATAGTTGTTAAAGCCGGAATAGATGCTCTGATAAGAGATATGATGGACACCGGTGATAAAGCCCTTGAAGATATCACTGCTGTCCTTCAGAGCCGCGCTCAGGATGCCCTGGATAATATCGATCATGTCGGTGTAATAGCCGCGGGCTGTGGCTTTTTGCAGGGGATGATCCCAATCATCAATGATAATGACCGGAGGTTTATTGAAGGCCTGATGCAGACATTTAGCCAGATCCCCCAAAAAGCTGAGCAAAAGGCACCAGATGGAGCTCTCAAAGTTTCCGTCATTCCTGAAAACACGCGCTTTTCCGGTATTAAGATCTCGGATTCGCTGCAGGAATACGGTATCCAGATCATCCCGCCTGGCCAGAAAAGCAAACTTGTCAGAAAGGCCGGCAAAGCCCCGGATTATTGCCTTTACAGCATCATGAAATGTTTCCCCGTCCGCATTCTTAAAAGAAAGGCTGATAACGGGATAACGGC
>NZ_JBGVBR010000320.1:0-5656 GCF_045225735.1 Succinimonas sp.
CACCCTGAAAAAAGGCTGCATTCGAAATACATTCTTGAGAGGCAAACCCTTGATCTGCCTACTCAGCACATAGGGATGGTCAGCAAAATTTTGGCTTTGGCAGCACCATCAAAAAAGGCCGAAGAAACTACTTGACCCCACCGCCATTTACACATAGGAAAAACTATGAATCAGAACAACAAAGGAGCTCTACTCCTGTTTTTAAGCGACTACAAAGATGGAAATTCAACCATAACCTTTCATCTTAGACATTCAAAAAACAGCCAAGATCTTAGCTTCACAGGGGCTCAGACAAACGAAGCCCCGGTTTCCTATCTTCTTTACTCTGCTGTCTCAGACGGTCATACCATCGAACGCATCATCTGCGTCCTTTCTCGTAAGTGTTATGAAGAACCGCAGGAAAACACAGCCTGGCAAAGATTCCAGAATTTTGTAAAGGAGTACTGCGATAAAAAGAATATTCCGGTACCTGAATTTGTGCACGTCTGCTACGACTT
Organism: Succinimonas sp.; assembly: GCF_045225735.1. Lineage (NCBI taxonomy): Bacteria > Pseudomonadati > Pseudomonadota > Gammaproteobacteria > Aeromonadales > Succinivibrionaceae > Succinimonas > Succinimonas sp. The sequence continues at coordinate 498 of NZ_JBGVBR010000320.1, forward strand.
TTGCATAACCGACGGCCAAGCCCAGGAACTGTTATCAGATTCCGATTCCAAAAGAGCTCTTAGAATTTACAACAAAGTATATGAAACGGCATATGAAAAAGATCTCCGGTATTTCTATATCGATTTCACCGGAGGCCTAAGAGATATTAATTATCTGTTTACCATGATTATCAGAAATCTGAAATGGATCGGAGCTGAATGCAGCAGAATTGTCTACGCCAGTAAACCTTCTGCGGAATTGGTACGTTTAGATAAAACCTACAATATCTCAAAAATCATTGATTCAGTAAGCATGTTCATCAATTCCGGGAACGCTGAAATAATGCACAACGTCTTTAACGAACTAATACCTGACGATGGCACTGAATCACGTAAAATAATGTACGACCTGATTGCAGCCATAAAAAAATTCACTGATACCATCAGTGTTTGCAACACCGAACTTATTGATGCGGTAATTGAAGAACTTTCAGAAGCTGTTAAAGCATCTGAAAAACTCTCAACGCAGAGTATCGAAAACAATATCTATCTCGAACTTTTCAGAAGCATGCTTCCCAATATTAAACAATCGATGTTACCGGCATCGGGCTGCAAAATGAGTGTACTGGAAATTGTAAAATGGTGTTTGGATAAAAGAATGATTCAGCAGGCCCTAACCATTTTTACTGAAAAAATGCCGGATTACTACATTGACCATCACGTATGCGACGGCTTTGTAGAAAAAATCGGCCCCCATGAGATAGATGGCTCCATGTTTTCATCATGGCAGGCAGAAACATTCTACAAAGCTTTATTTGATGAAACAGAATGTCCGAACATGGCAGAAAAATGTGTCGAATTAATTACTCTTATAAACACCCAATCAAATCAGAGCAAAGAATACAAGTATAGTGTTTTCACAAACTTACTGGAATCATATGATCATGCAGGAAACAATATTTTAACATCTGCTTTTAAGCGTCTTGCTAAGTTTATCCGAGACAGGTATAACATCAATCCTGCGGTGCAAAACAGTTTGCCCCTGTGCAAAAAACCTATTTCTGATAAAGAATGCTATGGATACTTTTCAAAGAATGACACAAACACCCCATCGCTTAAGCAGTTTATACACCATCTCATAAATAAAGACAAGGAACATGCAATAATGCATTACTTTATTTTTGACGACATCAATGAATTTCAGAAATACAGAAATGAAGTAAATAGTTTTAATGCAGCAATTATTGGCGACAGCAAGGTGCAAAATCTTGAAAAAAGAAAACTCAACATCGTTAAAAAGATAAAAAGCTGCATCAATGTCGAAAGAGGTATTCTTGAAGAAGAAGTAAAGGCTCGGCTTAGCAGACTGTACACCGATGAAACATTAAAAGAACGTCTCACCAAAACAGCTGATATCATGAGAGTCTACCATGCTATTAAATTTATACGCAATCACACAAATCATGCTCTGAACTCAAGTACTGACAGTTATGAAAAAATAGTTCAAGATTATTATCAAAAAGGCACTTTTATAGGAATTGATTTCAAAAGCTCTCTCCCGCCTATAGATATAACTGAAATGAATGCAGATAATGTGGTGGATCTTCTTAAATACGCTATCAGTATATCGGAGATGTCACAAAAATAGTATTCCGATAATCCTACTCCTTTGAAACGTAACCTGCTCTGTTTGCAGCCCAATCACAAACTGGGATTGCAACAGAGCAGGACATCGGGCAACATAACAAAACTCCTCACAAAGCAACAGGATGCTGCTTTCTCGTCTGCTCTCTGATCATTTCAGCTTCTCACAGGCCCTCCTCATTCCGAGGTCGCAGACCTTCTTATAAAGCTCCATTGCCCGGGCCTCATTCCGAACGCCGGAAGGCCCCTTCTCATAAAGTTCCCCCAGTACCGCGCAGATGGCATTGTCTCCCCCGGCGCAGGACTTTTCCATAAGAGGTATGCCCTTTTCATAATCAGGATTCTCCTTGCGAAAGGAATAAAGATAACCCGCGACGCCGCACACGGAGTTTTCTCCGAGAGCGCAGGCCTTTTCATAAAGGGAGAGCCCCCGGGAAAGATCCGGCGCCACCCCGGGGCCGCCGTCAATCGCAAGCTTGCCCCCTACCGCGCAGCTGGGAGCATCGCCGAGATCGCAGGCCTTCGCAAGGTAAAGAAGTCCCTTGGCAAAATCATTCTCCGTTGCGGGAGCCTTCATGAGATTTGGCGAGGAGTGCAGAAAGCCATACCAGCGGCACCCCTCGGCGTTTCCCAGATCGCAGGCCTTAAGGTAATCTCTCTTGGCAGAGTCAAAGTCCTGGGACTTCATGGCCTTGCCCCCGGAGAGCAGGAGATCCGGCACTCCGGGAGTTTCTTCTGAGAAAGCGGGAACAGCCGGGAGCAGCAGACACAGAATAAGAGAAAGAAGAAATTTTTCAGGAATCGCAAACATAACAATCTCCTTGTAACTGCTCCGGTTTGGGCTTGCTCCGGGAATCTGGGTTAAGAGGCCGGCTGCGGGTAGTTCCCGGGATTCTGTCCCAGGGATTTCCCGTCATGTTCTGCCGCAGGTCTCAGACGAAAAGAAACGCCCTGACGCGCTCATAAAGCTCACTCATAATTATCGTCACCCTGAGCCTTGCGGGCAACCGAAATGCCTCCAAAAATATTCCCGGAAAAATCATTGACTTTCAAAAAAGCATTTTTCTATAATCCCGGTGTCAGCCTAGCAGGCTGCAGCAGGCCTGCCGGAACATTTTCCGGCCTTTACCAGCATCAGACAGAATCAGACCATAAGGAGGTTACCCCATGTCCATGACTTCATCCTTCTCCCGGAATTTTTCAGCTATGAAGGCAGAGCAGAGTCTTTAAACCAGGACTTTTTAATCATCAGGGATCCCCTGCGATCACCTTTGATCATTGTTGTTTGATCATGATTGATCATGCTTAATCTTTCCCGATTATCCTGATCCAAGTCCTCTCCCCTTATCATCAGCTCTGTTTAATAACGGCATAAACCTGGCAGCGCCGCCCAAACGGCATAGTCTGTCCGTTAGCTTTATCTTCTTACCTGAAAAACCTTCCTTATTAACGCTGTTTTCAGTGTTTAACGCTGTTTTCAGTTGTTCACGCAAATTTCGCTGCTTTTTAGTGTTTTATTTTGCTTTTTATTGTTTTGCGCGTTTTCTCCGGCAGTGTGGTTGGTTAACGAGCTTCTGGCTTGAACCTTAAGCCCGCCCGCATCGCCTGCAATGCCCCGGACACTCCTCAGGGAATGCCCGGAAGGCGCTGCGGCGAGACCCGCCCTCCGGAAAACCCTGTAAGGAATTCAGCTTTATGGAAATTATCGCAGGCAAATATGCCTCTGCCACGGTCTACACCGTAAATAATCCGGCCTGGCAGCTTGATAACTATGCCCGGAGTCAGATCCGGGCTCTCTGCAATAATCCTATCTTTAAGGGGAGCAGGATCCGGGTAATGCCGGACGTTCATGCCGGAAAGGTCTCTCCCATCGGCTTCACCGCCACTCTGGGGGAACGTGTGATGCCCGTCCTGACCGGTGTTGACATCGGCTGCGGCATCTCCGTTACCCGCATCGTCAAGGGGAAGGCTGACTGGCTCCGGCTGGATCGGGTGATCCGAGAGAACGTGCCCTCTGGTTTTGCCGTCAGAACTAAGCCATCGGTGTATGCCGGAGACTGGAGTTCTGCCGATCTGATATGCGCCCGTCATATCCAGAAGGAACGCGCAGAGCTTTCTCTGGGAACTCTGGGCGGGGGCAACCACTTTATTGAGGTGGCCGCGGACGAGAGCGGCATGTACCTGGCAGTCCACAGCGGAAGCCGGCGCCTCGGGGAGGAGATCACCCGGCATTACCTGAATGCGGGACAGAAGGCTCTTGAGGCTCTGGGGATCACGGAACCCTTCGAGACCACCTGGATCACGGGGGAGCTCCGGGACTCCTGGCTCCATGACATCGCCTTGGCCCAGCGCTTCGCCGCGCTTAACCGCCGCATCATCATTCAGGAAATCCTCCGGGGCATGAAATGGAAGGCGGAGGAAATTGTGTCCTCCTGCCACAATTATGTCGACACCTCAGAAGCCGTAATGTCCGCCCTGGGAGCTCCCCTGCTCCGCAAAGGGGCTTCTTCCGCCCGGGCCGGGGAAACCGTGTTTATCCCCGTCAGCATGAAGGAAGGAATACTTATGGGCGCTGGCCTGGGAAATCCGGAATGGAACTATTCCGCGCCCCACGGTTCCGGAAGAATCTTACCCCGGAGCGAGGTTAAGCAGCACTGCACCGTAAGCGCCTTTAAGAAGGAGATGGCGGGCATTTACTCAAGCTGCATCAGCTCCGCCACGCTGGACGAAGCTCCGGCAGCCTACCGCAGTCTTAAGGACATCCGGGAGGCTGTTACCCAAGCTGTCCGCATTGAACAGGTATTAAGCCCGCTTTACAGCTTTAAAGCCGGGAATGACATGAAGGAGAAATCATAATGCTTATCCAAATAAGTTCCGGTCAGGGCCCTAAGGAATGCGAGCTTGCCTGCGGCCTTTTTCTGAAAGCTCTTCAGAAGGAGTATCCGGACGTCACCGTGATCTCCGCTGTCCCGGGCCAGGGGAAGGACTGCCTCTCCTCGGCGATGGTTAGTTCCCCGCAGGATCTCTCCCATCTCACGGGCAGCATTCAGTGGATCTGCCGGAGTCCCTTCCGTCCCCACCACGGCCGCAAAAACTGGTTCATCGATGTCCACGTCATTCCGGAAGAGGCTCCGGTAACCGCCGCAGGCGCCATCCGCTTTGAACGCTTCCACGCCGGCGGCAACGGCGGGCAGAACGTGAACAAGGTGGAAACCGGCGTCCGGCTGATTCATGTTCCCACCGGCATCACGGTTACCTCCACCGCGGAACGCACGCAGGAGCTGAACCGGCGGGATGCTATGAACAAGCTCACGAAGATTCTTAAGGAGAGAGCGGACAAGGCCCGGGCGGATCAGAAAAACAGCGCCTGGATCCGGCATTACCGGCTGGAACGCGGAAATCCCGTGCGGGTTTATGAAGGAATGGACTTTAACCGGAAAAAGTAAGCCTCCGGCAGAAAACCGGAAACGGGACACCTGGCATTACCGGGGCAACAATCCTGAGGATAAGCCCTGCGGTTCCCGGTCTGTTCCCAA
>NZ_JBGVBR010000321.1:0-3352 GCF_045225735.1 Succinimonas sp.
TCCGTCCGGAGTCTCCCGCAAACTCGCATAGCGGGAAAAAGCTTTTTCCGCCTGTCCGCGCGTTTTAGGCATCACTGCTTAAGATGCAGCTAAAGAGGCCACAGCAGAAAATACGCGGCACTCCTTTCATGTGATAAACGCGCTGCAAAATATCCTGTCCGGAACCCGGCTGTTTAAAAAAACGCGGCGACCGTCATCATTTCGTTATAAGACCGGGTATTCCGGAAAGCAAGAATATTCATTTTTCCATTTCAGATTTCCTAACCGAAGCCGCATATAGAAGGCGCAGATAAGACCGAAGGGGCTTCCGGGGACTTCAGGTCAGCTCACCAAAATCCCTCAAACAGCAAGAAATGACAAGCTGACAAGGCTAAAAGCTTCAGAGGGCAAATACGGAGTTCCGGATGAGGAGAATCCGGAACTTACTGACGAAAAACTCGAAAGAATGGCGGATAACAGAAGAATCAGGCTGGAATTTGAGAAAAAGGCTGCTTATCTCTCAGAACAGGAACTTCGGAGACCGGAGGCTGTTTCCGTTCCTCTGTCAGACAGGCTTTTCATGCGGAAAAATCCTCTGGCAAGAACTAAACCGCAGTTCTCAGTCATATTTTAGAGAAAGCCTTAACTGATCCTCCGCTGCTGAAACAGTTCGCGCAAGGCGATTCTGCAGGAAAGGAACTGAACAAAACCCCGGAGAGATCCCGCGTATTTTGTTTTCAGGCATCAGATTACAGTCTGAAGGCAAGTTTCCCGGATATCCGGCGACTGCCCGGGAGATAAGGCGCTTTGCCCCCGGCTGAATCCCGGCGCTCAATAATCACCGGATGCGAAGATGAAGCAAACAATCACGCCTTTTCACCTGATTGCTTCCTTCTTCCGGGCGTGTAATCATGATCGCCCGGACTTTTTTCCAGAGCCTTATCTTATATGCAGGGCCTGAGCATCAGTTTGGATGTGACAAACTTGAGATCTTTGTTCATTTTTTAACATTAATGTTTCCATAGGCGCTTCATTTATGTGACAATGGCATCTGTCCGCTCCGTCGTTTCGGCGCTTATATTTAAAGGCCGGAAGCCGTATCCTGATTTTAAAATGCTTATGCCTTAATGTTTTCGGAGCATTAAAACCCAGCGGAAAGCCTGTTTTTGCCGTACAGATTCATACCGGAACCATGCCATAACCGCCCCGAGGGAATACACCGCAGCTGCTGCCTTAAGCGCTGTTTTTGACTGATTATTGCCGCCATGGAACATCGCAAAGCCACCCGCTCCTTTACCAACCATATCGCGTATGTTTTTATCACGCTGATCATATTCGTGATTATCGCTCTTACCTCCGTATCCTATATGATCACCTTCACCAACATTACCGACGGGTTTATCAATAAGTACGTTCCCAACCACACCGAACTGGTGCTGAACAAGATCGAAAGCTATATCAAACCATACATTATCATGTCAGCCAATATGGCCTCATCCCATTACACTATCCACTGGATGCTCGAAGAGAAGGAAAGCGAGGAAGGCCGGCAGCATTACGAACTGGATCAGAAAACGATAATCAAACAGAATCAGCTCACCAGCACGTTTCTGGTCTCTCTGCTCACCAATACCTACTATATTCAGGGACAGAACGAAGGAAAAATCGACCTTAACGGCAAGGATTCCTGGATGAATTACATCATTAACTCCGACCGGGATTATCAGGTAAACATCGATTACCGCCGCGGCAACGATAATGATGAAATTTTCATGTTCATTAACTACAAGATAAAGGATCCTTCAGACGGCAGGCTCATAGGCATTACCGGCACCATTGTGAAGATCGACAAGGTCATGCAGATGTTCTTTGACCTCAAGCTGGGAGTCTCCGGCTACTACTACGCCATTAACAATGACGGCCTCGTTCAGATGCATCCGAACAAGGATTACATCCTGAAGAAGAAGGCCGGCGAACTGGACAGCAATTTTCCGAAACTGGAGAAGGCAGGCGGCAACAAGTTCAAAATCGCCCGTTACACTTCCGCGCTGGATCAGCAGGATTACATAATTGCGGCGGAGTATCTCCCGGAACTGGAATGGACCATTGTCGGCAAAATATCAGTGCAGGAAAGCTTTGCTCTCCTGAACAGGATTTTGCGGATCTCGATTCTGATTTCCGTGATCATTCTGCTTATAGCGCTGATAATCACCTATTACATTTCCCACCGATTCAAGCATCGCATCGGTGAAATGACCAACAACATGACGAAGTTTATGAGTTTTATCTCCAAGGATATCGATGCTCATAACATTGAACTCCGGCGCACTGACATCACCGACGAGCTGGGCAATATGTCAAATGAAATCTGCGACAGCGCCGAGTATGTCCAGAAGCTGATGAGCATGCAGGATATGCTGCGCCGGGAAATCGAAATGACCTCCATGGAAATCATCGATAAAAACAAAAAACTGAGAATTCTCTCGAATCAGACCATCTACGCTCTGGCCAACGCCATCGATGCCAAGGACAGCTATACCCGGGGACATTCGCTGCGGGTGGCCCAGTATTCCCGGGAACTGGCGCGGCGCATGGGCAAGTCTGAAATGGAGCAGGAGGAAATATTCAATGTCGCGCTCCTGCACGATGTCGGCAAAATTGCGATTCCCGATACGATTATCAACAAGCCCGCCAAACTGACTGACGAGGAATTTGCCCTGATAAAAAGCCATCCGGTGAAGGGCTATGAAATTCTGAAGGAAATTTCAGTGATGCCCAACCTTTATATCGGAGCGCGCTGGCATCATGAACGCTACGACGGCCGCGGCTATCCGGACGGGAAGGCGGGAACCGATATTCCGGAAATTGCCCGGATTATCTGCGTTGCCGACTGCTATGACGCCATGACTTCAGATCGCAGCTACCGCAAGGCCCTGCCTCAGCATGTGGTGCGTTCCGAAATCGAAAATAACATGGGCACCCAGTTCGACCCCGAAATCGCTTTTATCATGCTCATCATGATTGACGAGGATCGGGAGTACATGATGAGAGGCATGGTAACTGTTCATTCCGAAAAGTATGCGACAGATACGGGAATAACAGGTTCGCAGCCGCCCGGCAATACTGCCCCCGGGACGATGCCGGCCTGACATTATTCAGGGTAAAGAGCAGAATCCTGAAGCTTTGCGCCGGAATTTCCCGAATGCCGCGGCATATCAGGCGGGTACGCTTCCGGGGCGGCGTTTCCGGAAATTCGTGACATCCCGCAGGCGATGCGGCAGGATCAAATCCCCTTCCCGGAACAGATTTTTAATGTTTCACTGTTCCCGCCTCTGACATAACCCCGCCCTGACCTGCCCCATTGGCCCCTAAC
>NZ_JBGVBR010000322.1:0-30054 GCF_045225735.1 Succinimonas sp.
GCCCACACAGATTGTCTAAGCTGTTTGTTAAAGAACTTCGCTGAGCTTTACCCTGTCAGCGAGTGCGTATTTTAGAGTTTTTTTGAACCTCGTCAACACTTTTCTCGAAATTAATCACATTTTTTCAGTTTTTGGTTATTTTTTAACCAAATTGGCTAAAAAATAACCAATTTTGACCGTGTTATCCTTCATCTGATGTCATTTTTTATCGATCTTTACGTCTCCTGAAACCTTTTTGGTCTTTTTCGACATCAGTCTCAACTCAAAACTCACCTGACAGTTCCTGTTTTCCCCTGCATCTCTGATGTCATCTGACGGCAGTCACTCAATTAAGCAGCGATTATCATTCAGGATCGGCAGTTTTGCTAAAATAAGGATGATGCGGCTTTTCCTGTAGTGCTTACCATGATCTGAGACTGTGATGAAATTTAAAAAATATCTGAAATCCTGCTTTATTGCCTTAATGTTCACGTTGCTTTACATCATCTTTGTAACAAGATTCATTGACAGCATCGCGCAGCAAACCGAGCTTTTTGTAATACTGAGCGCCTCTTTGATATTCATCTCCGGCATCATAGCTCCGCTGACTTTTTTGCTCTCCGGCAGATACACTACCTCCCGGAAGGAATCCGCAAGACCCGATATAACCGCTTCCGACAATGCCATCTCCCCGGAAACTTCCGGCGCTGATCCGAAAAAAACGGTTCCTCCGGAACAGAATCTAAATAACGCAAACCGCAAATAAGCCGCCACCGCAAACGAGCGGCTTCAACAGCTATATCTTTTAATTTCCTGGCATTTTACTGCATGCGGAGTTCCCGGCATTCAGCAAAACCAAATCTGTTAAACACCAGTTTATTTCGTTCTGAAAGAATGCTCATGTCTGTGCAGAAGGCCGCGCCGCCGGCAAAATCCTTTCCAGACGCTCCTTCTGCTATCGCTGCGGCTGCTTCGGGATTTGCGATCTCGTGTTGCGGCATGGCGCTCAGCAGGGATTTCACCCGCCGCCCGATGGCCCTGCCAGAATCTATCAGCATGGCTTCCGGCATAACTGCGTGAATTTCGCTTTTAAGGTGCGGGAAATGCGTGCACCCCAAAACTATTACATCCGGCCTTTGTCTCTCGGGAAGCTCTGTCCACGGAGCCAGCACCGCCGCAATTTCGTCAATGCTTACCGCCAGACCTGCCAGCTTGTCCTCGGCAATGCGCACCAATTCGGTGGTTCCTATGCTGAGAACCTGAGTTCCTAAGGCAAAATCCCTGATAAGGTCATGAGTATAGCTTCTGGCGACAGTTCCCGGAGTGGCCAGAAGGCCGATAATCTTTTTTTTGGTAAGCCGGGCTGCCGGCTTAATGGCCGGAACCACTCCCACCACCGGAATGCTGATTTTGGATCTCAGCGCATCAAGAGCGATAGTACTGGCCGTGTTGCAGGCTACCACCGTCATATCAAAATGATAAAGCTCCGTCATTCTGCATATCAGGGAGGTAACCCGATCCCTGATAAACTCCGAAGGTTTGTCTCCGTAAGGGAAAAAGGCATTATCAAACAGGAAGCACGGTTCAATTTCCGGATATTCGGCCATGACATCACAATACACAGAAAGGCCTCCGACGCCGGAATCAAAGAAAAGAACCTTGAACATCGCCACACCTCTCCTGACCATCTTCCGGAACTCTGCCGGAGCTTCAGAACATTATGATAATACCGGGAAGCTCTTTCTAAAACAAAATTCATTTTCTCATACTTATTCACAAGGAATAGGGGCAACAGAAATTTCTGACAATATTATCCACAAAAAAGTACCAGTTTATACACAGGTTATGCATAATCAGCTCATCACAAACCACCGGCACCAGCCCTTCTGCGGCAATAATCGCTCCCTCATATCTTCAGAAAACACACATATCCACAGCCATTTCGTTTATAACACGCTGTGAGAAGTCCCTGTTCCCCGCCTTGCTGATCCCGGAAATAACAGGCTTCATGCCGGAAAATTCCCCATATTCACAGTTACTGAGCATAAGATGTTTACAAAGTTCTCAACAACCTGTGCCATGTCTGTGTACAGAACTGTTATCCCCGGCGATCCTTTTCCTCGTATCCCAATTATCCCTCATCCTTCCGCTGTTATTCCGGCCCTGAAAAGAAAAACCGCCCCGGATCTCTCCCTGGACGGTTTTATTGTTTTAGGCGACAGGTCTCTCAGACTTTGAGAGGGCGGAACACTTAAGTCCCCCTGCCCTTCACGACCCTTTATTCAGCTTTATCAGACCTGATGTCAGAAAAAGTTTTTAAGAGCCACTGTGCCGGTAACTACCGCCCCCTCAGACGGATAGCCTCTCTGCGATTCAAATTTCTTGTCAAAGATATTGTCCGCCTTTACCCCGAAGCGCACTCTGTCATTCCAGGTATATCCGATGCCAAGATCCACCGTGCCGTAGCTCGGCAGCCAGGAACCGGAGCTCGCTTCTCTGTGGGATGCAAAACGGTAATTACCGAAATAATCAAAGTTCTGATATTCACCCCGCAAAAGAGCCTTGTAGGTCTGCCGGGATCTGTAAGGGATATCCTTGCCGGTCTTGCGGTCCTTAGGATCCATAAGATCAGCGCTGGCCTTTATGGAAAGCCATTTCCCAAAATCATATGTCACGCCGGCTTCCAGTCCCCGAATTCTGGCCTTGGCAATATTTTCATAACCGTTGCCCCAGGCAATCATGTCCTTCACGCTGTTCTGATAACCGTTCAGGTAATAAGCAAAGCTTTCGGCGCCCCCTTTAATGTCAAACTCCACATTGCCGGACTTTTCCGGTTTAAGATTAATATTGCCGGCAGGGCCGAAGGTTGAAGGATAGTACAGCTCTGACAGCGTCGGTGCTCTGAAGGCGGTACCGCCTCTTACGGAAACGGCCAGAAGGGGGATAAATTTCACTCCCAGACCCACGTCAAAGGTGGTTTTGGTGCCAAAGCGGGAATTATCATCAATACGAACCGAGGCCTCTCCTGAAAATACCTCGTCCTGATACTTGGACAGCAGCGAATAGCCTCTGTTTACCAGAGAAATATCCCGGCTGCCAAATTTAGTGCCGTAGGTATTGGAATCGCTGTCCAGCACATTATTGTCATAATCAAAACCAAATCCGGCCCGGAGTCCTTCCAGGATATTCCAGTAATTTACAAAATGCCCGTCAAAGGCCTGAACCTTAAAGGCTGATGATGAAGGGCCGTAAAGAGACTCCCCCTTGGGATAGTTATAGTCATTGTTTTTTGAGAATATCAGACCCAGATCATAGCGGTACAGATCCCCGGTGTAATTGGATCCGATATTGAAGATATTCCTTTCCACCTGATTACGATCGGTTTCATGAACATCTCCCCAGTCAGAGAAGTAGGAATTGTCATAATCACCGCGGTTATAAATATAGTTGTAGCTTCCGGATATCTCTATTCCCGCATCTGTAGTGTGAGCATAAAGGAGCTCCAGATTCCGGTTCTTATAGCCGTGCCTGTCACCATCGTTAAGTCCGGGCAGGGGATGCACGTTGTAGCCATCGGCACTGGAAACGCCCCCGGCAACCTTGATGACATCGCTGTCGGTAATAGCCACGGAATTATTGAAAGACAAATCGTGAGCCGCATGAGTGCCGTAGGAATACCCCAGTTCCTGGTGATTCTTATAGGACGGTCTGGTGATGATGTTGATAACCCCGCTGAGGGCATTGGCTCCGTACACGGTAGCCCGATGACCTCTAATATACTCCACCTTCTCAATAATATTTGCCGGAATAAAATTGGGATTGACCGCAGCGATACCGGAGGAATTCAGCGGGTTTCCGTCAAGAAGCACCAGCACATGTTCCGCCTTGCCGCCCCGCACGTAAAAATTAGCTGACTGGCCGCGGCCGCCGTAGCTGACAATATCCACACCCGGCAAAAGTTCCAATATCTCCTTAACGGTATGGAGTTCCATTTTTTCAATCTGATCCCGGGTTACCACCTCCACCGGAGCCAGCACCGAAGCCTCGCTTTCCTGAATGCGGGAGGCGGTTACCACAACATCTTCAGTTTTTACGGTTTCCGCAGAAACCAGCGCCGGAAACAGCATTCCCAGCATTACGTACCTAATATTCATGATTATCTCTTATTCATTACGCGTGAACAATTAAACGGACACCGGGGCAAGTATTCGGACTCCTTTAAAATCCTGAGACTTCCCGCCTGTGGCAGTGTCATTTTCAGGATCAGACGCAAAGATACCGCTGCGCGACAGTTCTGGATTCTCACCAGATTCCTTATTAAGCAAAGCGCCTCCGGATAACCGCGAATTATAATCAGATACCGGCTTTTTGCCTAATTTTTAACCGCCTCAGGACGGTCTATCGGAGCATTCAGTCCGCCCAGGGCTCCCGGGGGAGGCAGGCGCGAAACGGCAAAAAACAAACGCCGGCAAGGGGAAAAGGCTAAGAACGAAAAAATATCAGGAGATGCCGGATAATGGTAAGAAGATAATCAGGACAGCCTTAATTGGCAGGCTATTAACAGGAACGCAAACAAAAAGCCACGGCTTCTTCGGGAAACCATGGCTATTAAACCAGACTTCAGAAAAACTGTCAGTCTTCCATGTAATGCTCAGGGAGCGGAATTCTGGCAACTCCGGTTCTCACAGCGGCCTCGGCGACAGCTCGGGCTACTTTCTTCACCAGTCTCTTGTCCATCGGCTTCGGCATAATGTATTCCGGACCGAACTCCAGCTTTTCTGCTCCGGCAGCCTTGACCACATAATCAGGAACCGGTTCCTGAGCCAGCAGACGAATGGCGTTCATGGCTGCCTTCTTCATCTCCAGATTGATTTCCGTGGCTCTGACATCGAGAGTGCCCCGGAACAGGAACGGGAAACAGATAACGTTATTGATCTGGTTCGGATAGTCGGAACGTCCGGTTCCGAAAATAATATCCGGACGGCATCTCTTAACAACCTCCGGAGACACCTCAGGATTCGGATTGGAGCAGGCAAAGATAACCGCCTTGGGAGCCATGCTCATAACTTCCTCTTCGCTGACCAGATCGGGGCCGGAAACTCCCAGGAATACATCGGCATCCTTCATGGCCTCGGCAAGGGTGGTAGGGCCGGAATCATTCACAAAGCGCGGCTTTTCACCGTTGAGGTCTGTACGGCTTGAACGGATGATGCCGTGGCGATCCACCATAAAGAAGTTTTCTTTCTTTGCCCCGCAGGCCAAAAGCAGATCAGAACAGGCCACACCGGCTGCGCCGGCGCCCAGACATACCACCTTGCAGTCCTCTATCTTCTTTCCCTGCAGTTCAAGAGCATTCAAAATGCCGGCAGTGGTTACAATGGCCGTGCCGTGCTGATCGTCGTGGAACACGGGAATGGAGCAGATCTTCTTAAGACGCCTTTCGATTTCAAAGCATTCCGGAGCCTTGATATCCTCAAGATTAATGCCGCCGAAGGTGTCAGCGATATTGGCAACCGTATTAACAAAATCATCAACGTCCTTGTGCTTGACTTCGATGTCTATGGCGTCAACATTGGCGAACTTCTTGAACAGGAGGGCCTTGCCTTCCATTACCGGCTTTGATGCCAGAGGGCCGAGGTTGCCCAGACCGAGGATGGCCGTGCCGTTGGAAATAACCGCCACCAGATTGCCCTTGATGGTGTATGTGTAGGCGCTGTCCGGGTTAGCAGCGATTTCGCGCACAGGTTCTGCCACGCCGGGACTGTATGCCAGAGTCAGGTCATGAGCGGTTTCCGCAGGTTTGGTAATGCTGATGGAAATCTTGCCCGGAGTCGGGTTCTTATGATATTCCAAAGCTTCATCGTGTAATTTGCTGTCAGCCATATTAAAAACTCCAATAAACAGGACTGTGCTGTTATTGTACAGGAAAAGTCCGAATCGCCAGAATCAGACCGGAAAAACATGATTATCTGCCCCCGGAACAGGCCGGGAACGCCTGAAAACAGGCGGGCAGAGAACTTAAGTGATCACAGAATAAACAATATTGCTGCAAAATTGGAAAGAAGAAACAAAAAATGTTCAGTGGGACAAATTTTGCCGAAAGCAAAAAACAAAAATCCCGGACTATGTCTCAGCCCGGGATCTGAAAACAGCGAATGATGCTGATTACTTCTTGGAACCAAACATGCCGAAACGCTTGTTGAAACGCTCTACACGGCCGGCGTTGTCAACAATCTTCTGCTTGCCGGTGAAGAAAGGATGGCAGGAGGAGCAAACATCGATGCTGAGATCCTTGCCAAGGGTGGAACGCACCTTGAAGGTGTTGCCGCAGGAGCACTTAACGGTAATAAAATCGTATGCCGGATGAATATCTTTTTTCATGGAAAACCTCGGTTAGGCTGTGTCGCCATCAGGCCACTCGCGCGCCTGACACCACACATAAAGTAAAAGTCAAAAAACGCGACGCATGATATATTATTGAAAGGAATTGTGCAATAGGTGTTGAAAAAAAAATAATGTACCTGCAAGTAGCCGTAAACATACATATTTATCAGCTCCTGGAGTATGCCACCCCGGATGAAAACATCACAGAGCGCAAATCCCCTTCCGGCGCGGCTTATGATAATACCCTGGGTTTGGTGTTCTCCGAAGACGCCACCGATCCGGAATCCGGGAGCGGCCTGGCTTCAGAGCAGGAAGCTCCCGGCCCGAAAAATCCCTCAATCATGAAAGGATGCCGGGTTTTAGTCCCGGTGGGAACCCGGGAGGTTTACGGCGTCGTCATTTCCCAGAATCAAACCCCCGGCGCATCCGAGGACGGCAGTCCCAGGAACAGGGTCAGAAAAATCATTAAATTCATCGACTCCGCTCCGGTATTTAACAGCAGCATCATTTCTCTCCTGCTGTGGGCCGCCTCCTATTATCACTATCCCCCGGGGGAGGTTTTCTTCTCCGCCCTGCCCCCGCTTCTCAAAAACGGCAGCCCGGCCCGGCTTCCGGCAATAGAGGGCTGGGAGAGAACGGACATCAGGGAACCGGAACAGCTTTTGAGCCGTCTCAAAAGAGGCCGGGAAGCCTGGAACTGTCTCAAAGACCAGAGCCTGTCCGCTCAGGATTTCAAAAACATGGGAATCTCGGGCTCGGTTCTGAAGTCTCTGGAGAAAAAAGGCATGATCCGCCGGATAAACCTGCGGGAAAGAGAGAGTCCGTGGCAGCAGCGGAATATTACGGTAAATCATGAATTCATAATGAACGAGGAACAGTCCCGGGCCGTCAGCGAAATCAGTTCCCGGTCAGGCTTCAATGTATTCCTGATAAACGGGGTCACCGGCTCCGGCAAAACAGAGGTCTATCTTAATCTTATAGAAGAAATAATCCTGAAGGGGCAGCAGGCCATGGTTCTGGTGCCGGAAATCAATCTGACCCCGCAAACTGTCAGCCGCTTTTACCGCCGTTTTGCCGTCCCCATAGTCTGCATTAATTCCGCCATGTCCGCCCGGGAACGCCTCGATGCCTTTCTTCTGTTCTCTGAAGGATCGGCAGCCATCCTTATCGGCACCCGCAGCGCCGTATTCACCCCCATGAAGTTTCCCGGCATTATTATTATTGATGAAGAGCACGACAGCTCCTTTCGCCAGGAGGACGGCTTCCGCTATCATGCCCGGGATCTGGCGGCGGTAAGAGCCCGACTGGAAAACATTCCCATTGTTCTCGGTTCGGCAACGCCTTCTCTGGAAAGCCTCTATAACGTCAAAATCGGAAAATTCCATGAAATCAAGCTGCTCCGTCGGGCTGGGAATGCCCAGCCGGCAAAGATCATTCCCATAGACATGCGCCGGGAAATCATCACCCGGGGGCTTTCGGATTCCCTTTTGATTTCCATAAAGGCAGAGCTGGAACAGGACAATCAGGTGCTGATCATGCTGAACCGCCGGGGCTATGCTCCGAAAATCATCTGTCATGACTGCGGCTATGTATTTTCCTGTCAGAACTGCGATTCCAATCTTTGCTACCATCAGGATCGGCGCATTCTGCTGTGTCATCACTGCGAAACCCGGTACCCGGTTCCCTCTCAGTGCCCCATGTGCGGAAGCTCGGGACTCACCATTACCGGAAACGGCACCGAACAGCTGGAAAGCTGTCTCCGGGAAAGCTTCCCCGATGAAAGCATTGTCCGCATTGACCGGGACAGCGTTACCCGCAAAGGGGTTCTGGAGCAGTATCTTCAGGAAATTAACGAAAAAAAGCACCGGATCATTGTCGGCACCCAGATGCTGGCCAAGGGGCATGATTTTCCTGAAGTAACGCTGGTGGGCATCATCGATATTGACAGCAGTCTTATCAGCGATGACTTCCGCTCTCAGGAAAAACTGGCGCAGCTTATTATTCAGGTTAGCGGCCGGGCCGGCAGGAGCTTAAAAAAAGGCAAGGTGCTGCTCCAGACCTACTGGCCCCGGCATCCCCTGCTGGAGCTTCTGATCCGGGACGGCTATGATGCCTTCGCCCAGGAAGAGCTATCCAAAAGAGAAAAGCTCAGGCTTCCTCCGCTGACCTGTCAGACGGTGATCAGAGGCAATTCCCCCAGCCACCGGAGCCTCTCGGATCTCATGGACGAAATATACTTTCTCATGCAGGACGTGGCCGGCGGTTTTCCGCATATCCGCATCCATCCTCCCATGGCCGCCGTCATGGAAAGAAAAGGCAACCGGTATCATCTCAACATTGTTGCCGAAGCGGACACCCGGGGAGAGATGCAGAAATTTCTGACGGCCCTGGTAAAAAGAAGGAACGAACTCCGGCATCTTTGCGGCTGCCGCGCCGTGATTGACGTTGACCCTACCGTCACACTGTGAAATTCATCATAGCCGGAAAAGGCTCTCCCGGCCATTCCTGTCCTGCCATTTCATTCATTCCCTTCCGCTCCGGTCATTCCACTCCGGTATTCCATTCCCATTAATTGCAAAACTCTGAAAAATGCTTATACTTTACCCATTATATGCAGCCTGCCTCACAAAAAGCACCTGATCAGGAAGCACCACGGAATCTACTAAATTGGAATTTCTTCATGAAAGAATATATTCAGAATCTCCTTACCGATATCGTATCCGGTCTTAAAAATGAAAAACTGCTGCCGGAGAATACTCAGATTCGCATTATGGTTGAGAATACCAAGGACAAGGCTCATGGCGATTACGCCTCAAACATTGCCATGATGCTGGCTCGGCCCATGCAGAAAAAGCCGCAGGAAATAGCTCTCCTGCTAACCTCCCGCATTCCTCTTAACGACAGAATATCCCGGGTTGAGATCGCCGGGCCGGGGTTCATCAATTTCTTTGCCAGCAAGGAATTTCTGGAAAATCAGGTAAACAGTCTGCTTAAGGATCCCCTTTTGGGGGTTAAGCCGGCCCGCACTCCGGAGACCGTGGTTATTGATTACTCTTCCCCCAACGTTGCCAAGGAAATGGCGGTGCACCACATAAGATCCACCGTCATCGGCGATGCGGTAGCCCGTATTCTGGAATTTCTCGGCAACCGGGTTATCCGGGCCAATCATATCGGAGACTGGGGCACCCAGTTCGGCATGCTCATAGCGTGTCTTGAGAAAAAAGAACAGGAGCATGCCAGCTCCCTGGAGCTCGCGGATCTCGAAGCCTTTTACCGCGAAGCCAAAAAGCATTACGATGAGGATCCGGAATTTGCCGAAAAGGCCCGCGGCTACGTGGTAAAGCTGCAGAGCGGCGATGAGTACTGCCGCAGCATGTGGCAGAAGCTGGTGAAGATCACCATGGATCAGAATCAGGATATCTACCGCAGACTCAATATTTCCCTTTCTGAAAAGGACGTCATGGGGGAAAGTCTCTACAATCCCATGCTGAAACCGCTGGTAGACGACCTCATAAATCGGGGACTGGCCCGGGAGGATCAGGGAGCCATTGTGGTTTATCTGAACACCTTCAAGGACAAGGAGGGCAACCCCCGGGGCGTCATAGTGCGGAAAAGCGACGGCGGCTACCTCTACACCACCACCGACATTGCCTGCGCCAAATACAGATGGGAGCATTTCGGGGCTAAGAGAATCATCGTTTTTGCCGACTCCAGACAGCATGAGCATCTGCTCATGGCCTGGGATATTGCCAGAATGGCCGGTTATCTTCCCGATGACGTTCTCACCGAGCACGGATCCTTCGGCATGATGCTGGGCAAGGACGGCAAGCCCTTCAAAACCAGAACCGGAGGCACGGTAAAGCTGAAGGAGCTTCTGGACGAAGCCGAAAACAGAGCCCGCGAGCTTATGTCCGATCGGAATGACGGTCTTTCTCCGGAGGAGAAAAACAGCGTCGTTCATGCTGTGGCCATGGGAGCCGTAAAATATGCGGATTTGTCCAAAAACCGCACCACGGACTACATATTCGACTGGGATAACATGCTTACCTTCGACGGCAACACCGCCCCGTATCTGCAATACGCCTACAGCCGCATCAGATCCATATTCAGAAAAACTTCCGCAGCGCCGGGAGCTATCAAGATCACCGCTCCGGAGGAAGAAAATCTCCTTTTGAAATTCATAAAATTCAGCGAGGTGGTTAACGGAGCGGCCGAAAAGGCCATGCCGCACCTTTTATGCGCCTACCTGTATGAGCTTGCCGGACTCTTTATGAAATTCTATGAGTCCTGTCCGGTACTCAAGTCCGATGTTCCTGAGGATGTCCGGCAAAGCAGACTCGCCATTGCCGAATGCGCGGCCCGGATTCTGAAAACCGGTCTGGGACTTCTGGGAATTGAAACCCTGGAGAGAATGTAACTAAACGCCCGGGTACTGACCGAAGCTCATCGTGTTTCGGTCAAAAATGCGTTTCAATTTTTAGAGTTTATTCAGGGACAATTCCAGATGGTAGTAGCTGTAAATAAAAACCGCAAAAGAAGCTCCGGAAGCAAACCGCCGGAAAACCGCAAGGGGCGCGCTCTTATTATTGTGGCGATCGGAGCGCTGGTTCTCGGTTTTCTGGCTTTCGTGATTTGGCTGTGGGCTGCCAAAACCCCGAAGGCGCCGACTCCGAAACCGCAGCAAAAGCAGGAGCAGCCGCGGCCTCAGAAGCCGGTAAACACCTATTCCTATACGGAAATTCTGGAGCATAAGAAAATTGACTCGGGATCCGGCGTCACCATTACCAGAAACTATGAAGCGGAACGGCAGGCCAAGGAAGCGGAATACTATCGCAAAATAGCGGAAAGGAAAAAACGCATTCAGGAGGAAAGAGAACGGCAGCAGGCTGAAAAGGAACTCAGACTGGAAAAACAGCGGCTGGAAAAGGAAAGGATTCGTCTCGAGAAGGAAAAAGCCCGCCTCGAAAAGGAAAGAAAAGCTCAGGAAGCCAGCGCTGCCAAAGAAGCGTCTTCTGCCGGCAATTCTTCATCCCAGGGATCCGGCGCCAGCCCGGCAACGCTGACGGACAGTTCCGGGATCATGATGGTTACCAAATCCGGCGACAAGCAGATTGTGATCAATGACAAACGGCAGAAGGGCAAGACCTACCTGTATTGTCAGGAAAACTACCGCACCTCCCGTGATGCCGAGTCCCTCAAGGCCAGAATGGCGCTGGAAGGCAATTCCTCCATCATCTACCGCAAAAAAATGGGCGGCGGCTATGTCTACAGCCTTATTGTAGGGCCGGTGAGCGGTGATAAAAGCGCCCTGAAGGCTGCGGTGCAGAAGTCCTACAATATTGTCTGCAACTGATTTGCATCAGGCCGGACGAACGAAAAATCCCTGAAAGCTCAGGGATTTTTTTATCACTCCAAAAAGCGAAATACCAAACCGGAAATCAGTATTTTTCCTTAAACACAATCTCTATCGCTCTCACCAGCTTTTCAAAATCACGCTCGGTCCACATCATTCCGGAGCGCTCTTCGCTCTCCTTGTCAAAGGATCTCTTAAGACGCGCCACCATTTCGTTATAACGCCGGGGAGTTATCGAGGTCATTTCGCACTTGTCAAAATCACAGATCCAGGGATTGTCAGCTCCGTCAAGAAGCAGGTTATTGATATTCAGATCCGAATGGTAAATCCCCGCCCTGAACAAAGTGCCGATGGAATCCCCTATTTTCAGAATCTCCTCGTCTGCTAAACGCCGCTCCGAAAGAATCTTGCCAATATTGCGGGCTCCGGTTATTTCCTTGGTAATAATATCATTTTTGACAAAGAGACCGCTTCTGGTAACCCGGGCCAGCACCGGGGTGGGAACATGAAGGCCCATGGCCCGCATCCTCAGAAGCAGATCATACTCCTGCACCGAACGATCCGCCGTAGCGGAAAAGCATAAAAACTTGTCCTTAAGAAGCTTTGCCATCATGCCGCCGCGATAGTAATGACGGATGATGATTCGTCTGCCTTCCTGGTCATTGACCAAATAGGTGCGGCCTCTGCCAATAAAAACCTGCACAACCTTACCGCTGGATTCATATTGAGAAACATCGCAGTACCGCTCCAGCTCCTGCTCGGTTACTCCCTTTTTAAAAAACTGCGGATTATAAACATAGGTTACATTTTTGGACTCAATAACGGCCTTTTCCTGCAGAGCCATAACAACTTCCCCGTATACTTGAAAACATAGCGAAATAATAAATGTTTTTTTGTAACAATGCACGATTTTACACGGATATTCCTGTTAATATATAGCTTTCACTCGCAACTTTTAAGTTAACGGCTGTTCCGGCGTCATTCAGCGGCTGCACGCTGGTTATGCGCTGATCCTTTGTGGTATCTGATACGGGGGCAAACCTCATGGAAACAACACCAACCTCAATCTGCGTTCTCAGACTGTCCGCCATCGGAGACTGCATAAATGCTCTGGCTTTGGTACAGCTGCTTCAAAGGAATTTTCCGCAGGCTGAAATTACATGGATCATCGGGAAAGCCAGCGTCAGCCTTTTTGAAGGAATTCCCGGGATTAATTTTGCCGTTTACGACAAGAAAACCGGAATAAGGGGCATGCTGGCGCTCAGAAAACAGCTTAAGCATAAAACCTTTGATGTTGTGCTGGATATCCAAAGCGCCCTCAGAGCCAGCATTCTGTCTCTGATTGCGGTAAAGGGCCGGATCAAATACGGTTTTGACCGGGAAAGAGCCATGGACGGACAGCGTTTCTTCACCAACAGGGAAGTAAAATCTCCGGAACCGCCTCATATTCATGTGCTGGACGGCTTTATCGCCTTTGCCGCCGCTTTGGGCTGTTCAGATCTTGCTCCCCGCTGGGATTTCTGCTTAACGTCGGCCGAAATCTCCCGGATGAAGGGGTATATTACCGGAAAAACAGTTCTCCTGACGCCTTGCTCGTCCAAGGAATTTAAAAACTGGACGCTGAACGGATACATAGAAATCACCAAATACGCTCTTTCCCGCGGCTTTAACGTCATTATCGCCGGCGGCAAATCCGCTTATGAGCTGGAAATGGCAGAAAATATAATAAACGGCATTCATGTTGACCGGGAGAGAGTGATCAATATTATGGGCAAAACCAGCCTTCGGGATCTGGCCGCGCTGATTTCCCAGGTATCTCTGGTAATTTCTCCCGATTCCGGCCCGGTGCACATTGCCAACGCCCTGAACATTCCCGTTCTGGGACTGTATGCCAATCACAATCCCGCCCGGGTAGGACCTTACAGCTTTGGCAAGTATGCCGTTTCGGTTTACGAAAAATATCTGGCAGAGGAGCATCCCGAGGGAACTCAGGGGCTTAAATGGAGAACCAAGGTGCAGAACAAGTTTGCCATGCATGGAATTACCACTGTCATGGTACGGGAAAAATTTGATAAAATTCTCACCGATTTCAAACTATAAGGAAAACCATAACATGCTGGCAGTATATCCGGGTACCTTTGATCCCTTCACTCTCGGTCATCTTGACATCCTGAAAAGAAGCTCCTGTCTATTCAGCAAGGTTATCCTGGCCGTATCTGAAAGTCCGGCGAAGTCCCCCGTGGTAGATTTCCGGGATCGCACTGAAATCGTGAAGCTTTGCGCTGCCAGATTTCCCAATGTATCGGTGGAGCCCTTCACCGGCATGCTGGTGGATTTTCTGCAGGAAAGAAATGCCGGAGTGCTGGTTCGCGGCATCAGAAACCTTTTTGACTGCGAATACGAGCTGACCCTGCAGGCCATGTACAAGAAGCTGATGCCGTCTCTGGAAATTGTCATGCTTCCGGCTTCGCCCAGCGTCAGCTTTATCTCCTCCACTCTGGTCAGAGACGTCATCAGACACTACGGCGACATTACTCCCTTCGTGCCTCCTGAAGTTTCGCAATATCTCAGGGATCACAAATGCGCTTAGGACATTAGTTCCTGATCACTTCTGACACCGGGGACAGTAGTAGGAGCTCCGGGACAGCACGGCATGCTCTATCGGAGCGCCGCATACCGGACAGGGCTGGCCTTTTTTGCCATAAACCCGGAGTTCGCTGACATATTCTCCCGGACTGCCATCGGATCCGCTGAAATCATGGATGGTGGTGCCCCCTCGGGCAATGGACTTCTCCAGTATTTCCCGGATGTTCTTTACCAGAATGGCGCACTCCCGCTCCGTTACCTCGCAGGCTTTTCTGAAAGGGCTGATCCCGCTGGCAAAAAGCACCTCGCTGGCATAGATATTTCCCACGCCCACCAAAACTTCGTTATCCATGAGAGCCTTTTTAACCGCGGTTCTGCTGCGGCTCAGGCGTTCATGAAGCGCCTTTCCGGTAAAGGAATCCTCAAGAGGCTCCGGACCGAGCTTCAATAGCCGGGGATCCGCGAGAGGATCCCTGTTTCCGGGAAACCATTCAAAAAGCCCGAACCGGCGCTGATCGTTAAATCTGATCACCGGGCCTCCCGCTATCACAATATCGATATGATCATGCTTGATCACCGGGGTATCCGGAGACACCAGATGCAGATGTCCGGACATGCCCAGATGGATCAGCGCAGATCCGGAGCCGGTTCTGATAATTATGTATTTGCCGCGGCGATCCACGCTGGTAACCGGGAGATCCCGGAGATGGGCAAATTCCGGAGAAACAGGAGTCCGCAGTCTGGGAAATCTCACCACAAAATGCGAAATAGTATGATCGATGAGAGCGGGAGCAATACCCCGTCTGGTTACTTCCACTTCAGGCAATTCCGGCATATTTGTCCTCCTGAAAACAAAAAACCCGAAGCGTTGACTCCGGGTTACCTGATAGACATACAAAGATGCAGAATTACTTGATCTTGCCTTCCTTGTAAAGCACATGCTTGCGTACAACCGGATCATACTTCTTCATTTCGAGCTTCTCAGGAGTTGTGCGCTTGTTCTTGGTAGTGGTGTAGAAATGACCAGTACCAGCAGTTGAATTCAAACGAATCTTTTCACGTCCGCCTTTAGCCATTTTTTATCTCCTTAAATTACTTCACCCTTGGCACGCAGTTCAGCAAGAACCTGATCAATGCCTACTTTGTCGATGGTACGGATAGCTCTTGTGCTCAAACGAAGTCTTACAAACCTGTTCTCGGACTCCACCCAGAATCTGTGGAAATGGAGATTAGGAAGAAAACGGCGGCGAGTGGCATTCTTAGCATGGGAACGATTGTTACCCACAGCAGGCCCTTTGCCTGTAACTTGGCATACTCTTGACATTGCGGTCACTCCAAATATTAAAAAATCATTCTTTTAACAACCCAGAAGGACAACTTCAAGGTGTGCTTGACGTACTCATCCTGCCTGAACAGGAAGATTCCGGCATCCGGAACCCAAAAAGCGGCGGTTCGGAATTCGACAGCCCGGCTTCGCTGTTCCCCAAGGGCTCAGCCTTGCTCATTGCTGTCCGGGCAAGTCCTGCACTTCTTAAAATGTTTGCACTGGCGTTATGCATTAATCAGCGTCATTAGAGCACCGTAAATTCCCGTAATCAAAAACGGAACCCGGATGCTCATGATAAACTTGCGGTGCGATTTTATACACCAAAAGCAGATCAAAATCAACTGTTAAAAGACAAAAAAATCAGCAGGGAACCGGCTGTCAGCCAAGTCCTCTGATAAGGCCGGGAAATTTACCTCTGAGCTCCCATGCTTGCAGGTGAGCTTCAGTCAGGCGCGGCAGCCCGTCTTCTCCTCAGCATCTTCAGGAAAAAAACAGACAATTATGATTTCCCCTGCCCAAAAACTCCGGTATTTTATCACATTTTTTCCCGCTATGAAATTAATTGAATGGTGATCACGAATGCCGAAATTTGCAGTAATTTAATCCCCTGACCGGTTTTACATGCTAAACTTGCCGCAGTTTAAACGGCCTCACGAAAAGCACAGGAGACGCGGGTTATGAGCATGTCAGGGAAAAGAATTATTCTGGGCATTACCGGAGGCATTGCCGCCTACAAGGCGGCAATGCTCCTCCGGCTCCTTAAGAAGGAAAACTGCGATGTCACCGCAGTCATGACCAAAGCCGCGGAAAATTTTATTACCCCGCTCACCATGCAGGCCCTGTCGGGAAAGCCGGTGCTCCGAGACATGTTTTCCGCAGTAGCGGATAACGGCATAGTTCATATCAGCGCGGCAGCTCAGACTGATCTCGTGGTAATTGCCCCGGCCACTGCCAATACCATTGCCAAAATACGGGCCGGCATCGCCGATAACCTTTTGACTTCAATTGTTCTGGCCACAGAGGCTCCTATTGTTATCGCTCCGGCCATGAATCGGGTGATGTGGGAAAACAGCGCCACACAGGACAACATCAAAACACTCCGGGGACGGGGTTTTCTGATTTCCGGCCCGGCTTCCGGGTTTCAGGCCTGCGGAGACACCGGCGCCGGACGGATGTCAGAGCCGGAGGACATACTTAAGGATATCCGGAGCATTCTGTCCGGAGACGCATCGGCCCCGAAAAATCCCGGCAAGCTCTCCGGAATCAAGGCGGTAATTACGGCAGGGCCGACAATAGAACCGCTGGATCCGGTACGTTACCTGTCCAACCGCAGTTCCGGCAAAATGGGATATGCCATCGCCCGGGCCGCCGCGGACATGGGAGCTCAGGTAACCCTGATAAGCGGCCCGGTATCCCTGGAACCTCCTCCGGGAGTCTCCCTGATACCGGCAGAAACCGCACTGGAAATGCGGGATGCGGTAATGAACAGCATCCCCGGGGCAGATGTCTTTATCGGAACCGCGGCCGTGGCGGACTACCGGGCAAAGGAAATCTCTCCCGTAAAAATCAAAAAAAGCGTTCATGGGGGAGAAATTTCTCTCCTGCTCACGGAAAACCCCGACATTCTGTCTTTGGTAGGGCATTCCCCGGAAAGGCCCCGCATTGTGGCCGGATTCGCCGCGGAAACCGGCAATCTGGAAGCATACGCCCTGAAAAAACTCACCGCCAAAAATGCCGACGTTATTTTTGGAAATGATGTTTCAGACAAAACCATCGGCTTTAACAGCGATGAGAATGAAATCACCGTATTCACCGGAAAAGGAAAGCCCGTACGGCTGCCCCGCGCCTCCAAAAAGGATCTGGGAAATGCCGTGGTCAGCTTCATTGCTGATATGCTGCAATAATCCCGGAGTCTCCGCTGCCGGAAAAGCTTCTCCTCCGGCAGCGAGTTTTTCATCATAAAAACAGTGCGGCTCAGCAGCAGATCTTTTCGAAAAACCGGGCAAGACAGATAGTTAAAAAAGTCACAAAATCATCCTCGCCTCCTGCCATGAATTTCATTAATTTCCGCAGCATTGTATAATCACGGGCGTTTAATATCCGGCATTGTGCGGGCGGGCATTGCGCGGTGAGGCAGCGGCAATGCCGCGGCGCCTCAGGCTCATGTCCGTCATAAGCGCAGACATCTACTAAATCCACACCGCGTGGACACTGATTAATCAAGGAATCTTAAATGGCAGAAGAAACAAACGCCCAGGAAGCAACAAACGCTAAAATCACCGAAATTATTGATAAGTCGATAATTCAGGATCCCATAGGTTATCTGCAGGCGCATCAGGATCAGATCATCAGCTTTGGTCTGGACATTCTCAGTGCCGCAGCCATACTCTTTGTCGGCTGGCTGATTGCCAAGCTGGTATACAAAATCAGCTATACGGTAATGACCAAGGCCAGCATTGAACAGACTGTTTCAAAATTTATCTCCAACCTCATTAAATATGCCGTCATCGCCTTTGTCCTCACCGCCGCTCTTGCCCAGGTCGGGGTTCAGACAGCTTCGTTCGTGGCTATCGTGGGTGCCGCATCCTTCGCTGTAGGCATGGCTCTGCAGGGTTCTCTTTCAAACTTTGCCTCCGGAGTGCTGCTCCTGATCTTCCGTCCCATCAAAGTGGGCGAAGTGGTTGAAGCTGCCGGACAGACTGGTTCCGTGCAGGAGATTACCATTTTCACCACCACCTTCCTTACTCCCGACAACAAGGTGATTATCATTCCCAACAGCTCTATTTCCGCAGGCACCATTATCAACTATTCCCGCATGGAAAAACGCCGCGTGGACTTCTCCTTCGGAATTGAATACGGCTCAGACATTAAGAAGGCCAAGGAAGCCATCACCAAAATGTTCGAGAGCGACGAACGCATTCTCAAGGAAGATGGCATTACCGTGGTAATCGGCTCTCTCGGGGAATCAAGCATCAATGTTACCGCTCGGGTATGGTGCAAGGGCGCTGACTACTGGGATGTCTATTTTGACAATACCGAAAAGGTGGTAGCCGCCCTTACCGAAGCCGGCATCAACATTCCGTTCAAGACCATTACCGTTATCAACCAGAAGTAATCGGTTAAACGCTGACACCAAAATACGAAAAGCCATGGCCTGAGCCATGGCTTTTTTTTTGTATCCTAGTATCAGTCTTAGATGCCGTAGGTGTCGCGATAGGCCTTCATATCAGAAAGATGCTCCGCTAAACCGGGAACTCCGGCCATGTACTCCATAAGATCGCTCATGGTAATAATGGCTGCCACCCGGGTGTTAAAATCGCGTTCCACCTCCTGCACGGCACTGAGATCCGACTGCCCCTTTTCCTGCCGATCCAGAGCCAGCAGAATGCCGCTCAGAGAAGCCGGAGAACTGGCAATAATGGCCATGGATTCCCGGATGGCGGTGCCCGCCGTGATAACATCATCCACCAGCACTACCCGGCCGTTCAGCGGAGAACCCACCAGATTGCCGCCTTCGCCGTGATCCTTGGCCTCCTTCCTGTTGAAGATCCACGGAACATCTCCGCCATACTTCCGGGCATAAGCCACCGCCAGCGAGGTTACAATGGGAATTCCCTTGTATGCCGGCCCGAAAAGCAAATCAAACTCCAGTCCGGAATCACGCAGGGCGTCTGCGTAAAACTCCCCCAGAAGCCCCAGATCCTTTCCGGTGCAAAAAAGTCCCGCATTGAAGAAATACGGGCTTACCCGGCCGGATTTCAGGGTAAAGCTGCCAAATCTGAGCACGTTCCGTCTTAATGCCAGTTCAATAAAAGCCTTCTTATAATCCTTCATTTTGTACCGCCTGTCTTAAAACTCTTCCTGAAAACATATTGTACACAATTATCACAGGGGCAATATGTGCTATTATGAATTCCAGCGGGAAAATTTGTCCGGAACGGCTTTCCCGGCAAATTCCCGACAACCTTCGTATCGTTATTTAAGGAAATCAAATGCTCAGAAGTATGACCGGCTTTGCCAGCAAAGAAGTTAAAACAGAACACTACCAGATATCCCTGTCCCTGAAAGCGGTTAATTCCAGATACCTGGACATGTTCTTCTTTTATCCGGATTCGCCGGAACCTATGAACATGGAAATGTCATTTCGGGAACAGCTCCGAAATAAAATATCCCGGGGGAAGCTGACTCTGGTGGTAAATGTCAAAAAGATTGCAGCCGACAGTCAGCTGGCCATGAATCAGGATCTGGCCGCAAGCCTTCTCAAAAATCTCCATGAGATCAGCCGTCTTAACAGTGAAATAGCACCCGAATCCGGTGTCGGCATTCAAATTAATGCCATGGACATCATCAATTTCCCCGGAGTTTTAGGCAATGCCGAATCACACCGCGAGGAACTGGAGGAGGCTCTCCGGAGCGCTTTGGACAGCGTTATTGACGAATTCAACAGCTCCCGGGAATGCGAAGGCCAGAAGCTGGAGGAATTCCTTAACAGTCATCTGGATACCATTGCCCGGCATGTTTCTTCCATAAAATCCCGGCTTCCGGATATTATCGAATGGCAGCGAAAGAAAATTGCCAGCTTTGCTATGGAACAGCAGGTGAAGCTGGACAATGCCATCCTGGAACAGGAAATCATCCTGTTTGCTCAGCGCGCCGACATCGCCGAAGAACTGAACCGGCTGACCTCTCACATTTCACAAACCCGGGAAATCCTCAAAAAAGGCGGCGTCATCGGTAAAAGACTGGATTTCATGATGCAGGAATTCAATCGGGAATCCAACACCATCGCCTCCAAGTCAGTAAACGCCGAAATCACCAGCGAGGCGGTAGACCTCAAGGTGCAGATCGAACAGATGCGGGAACAGGTGCAAAATATTGAATAATCCGGGGTTGTGCTAATCGCCGGAACAGCGTTTTTTGCAGCCCGCCCCGCCGTAACGTAAGCCCTCCTCTTGAGGGCTTTTTATTTTGGCGGCGCTGTTTCCGAAGACTCGCAGCCTTGCGCCGCAACCTTCAGAGATGATATCCCCGAACGCATAATGAGCTTCCTTAAAAAATGGCCCATGATAAAGGGCTTTTTCAGCAGCTTCAGCATGAGCTTTGCTCTGAGACCGCGGGTTGCCCGGCGATAATCCTTCAGAGTTACCTCACTTTTCCGATTAAAAAGCCCGGCAAGGGAGGCCGCGCTCTCAAACGCATAGCTCATCCCCTCAAGAGAAGACGGACTGATAAACCCGGCCGCCTCTCCCAGAAGAAAGCAGCGATCCCCGCCGAGACAGAACTCCCGGGAAGAAGCCGGACTTAACACCAGACAGGTTTCGGTTCTAATGGGGTTTTCCAGCTTAAAACCGACTCCGGCAAGCTTGGTTTTCAGCATCCGGAACCTTTCCCGGGCCCCCTTGTTCGGAAAAGCACCGCCCAGGATAAAACTGTCATCCTTCGACACGCCCCAGGAATAGCAATCAGTAAGATTCCGATCAAATATGCAGGAATACATCGGTGATTTATGAGTATCCGGAAACCACTGCTGTATGGCGAGATAACTGCGGATTTTATGATCCGGAAACAACCGCTGTCGTACCGCGGAGTTAGCCCCGTCGGCTCCCACAAGATACCGGGCATAATACGTCTCGCGTTTTTCTTTGTCGCGAACCGTTATGGCATAGCAGTCATCCCTTTTTTCAAAATCCAGTGCAGTAACCCCGTTACGTACCTCCGCATGAGCGGGAATCAGCGACTTCAGCCAGAGATCAAACTTATGACGATCCATATTGATGTAAAACCGCTGGTAATATCTTTCATACCCTGTTTCCAGATCTATGGTTCTTACCGCAAAGATCTGGGGATTTACCAGCACCTCCAGCGGCAGAGTTAACCCGAACCTGGCAAAGCATTTCTGCGCATCATGAGCCAGAAGCCCGCCGCAGGGCTTTTGGAAGCTGTTTTCCGTATTATCCTTCTTATCAAGAGCCAGCACCTTAAGGCGCGGATCAAGGAGTCTGGCAAAGGTAGCGCCAGAAGGCCCCAAACCTATTATCGCCACGTCAAAAACATTCTTTTCCGCCATCGCATTTCCGGAATCAAAAAAAAAAAAAGAGAACACGCCCGTTAAGGCATGCTCCCGCAACATGAATTAGACCACGGACTGAAACATCCCGCATAAATCAGTGTTTTTTTTCCGAGATGTTTCCGTGATTGCCGCGGCCCGGTGTTTTTTAGTCCTTCCTTCTCCAGGTAGTGCCGGAGGGGCCGTCTTCAATAAGAATGCCCATGGCCTGAAGCTCATTCCGCGCCCGATCCGCCTCGGCCCAGTTCTTGTTCTTTCTGGCGGCAGCTCTGATTTGGATGAGTTCTTCAATTTTAGCCGTGTCCAAATCGTCTGAAGCAGTATCGCCTTTGACATAGGCTTCAGCGTCTCCGGTGAGAATACCCAGCACTCCTCCCAGCTTTCTGAGGAGTCCGGCCAGGGCTCCGGCTCTGTCGCTTCCTGCCGTCTTGGCGATATTGAGATCCTTTGCCAGCTCAAAAAGCGCCGAATAAGCCTCCGGGGTATTAAAGTCATCATTCATGGCCTTCCGGAAGTTCTCTTCGTAAACGGAATTCTGAAGGGGTTCCGCCGGCGTGACATCACGGAGGGCAGTATAAAGTCTGACCAGAGACGCCCTGGCCTGTCGAATGTTATCCTCGGAATAATTAAGCTGTCCCCGGTACTGGGCGCTCATCAGGAAGTACCTCAGGGTTTCGCCGTCATATTTTTCCAGAAGCTCCCGCACGGTGAAGAAATTGCCCAGAGATTTGGACATTTTCTCCTTGTTTATCATCATCATTCCGGAATGCATCCAGTAATGCACGTAATCAGTATGCCAGGCGCAGCAGCTCTGGGCGATTTCGTTCTCATGATGCGGGAAAATCAAATCCGAGCCGCCGCCGTGAATGTCAAATTCCTGCCCCAGATATTTGGAATTCATCGCGGAGCACTCAATATGCCATCCCGGACGTCCCTGGCCCCAGGGAGAGTCCCACATGGGTTCTCCGGGCTTGGACATTTTCCAGAGCACAAAATCATAAGGATTTCTCTTGGAGGACTCCACGCTGACCCGGGCCCCGGCCCTGAGGTCGTCCAGCACCTGTCCGGAAAGACGGCCGTATTCCGGGAAGGAATCAATGGCAAACATGACGTCCCCGTTATCAGCTACATAGGCATTGCCGTTCCTGATAAGATTTTCCACCAGGGCAATGATCTCCGGAATATGCTGCGTGGCCCGGGGCTCAATATCCGGCCGCAGAATCCCCAGAGCATCAAAGTCCCGGTACATTTCCCCGGACAGCCTCTCGGTAAGAGAAGAACAGCTTTCGCCGTTTTCATTGGCGCGCTTGATGATTTTGTCATCCACATCGGTAATGTTTCTGACATAAGTGACGTCGTAACCGAGATACCTGAGATAGCGCACCACGGTGTCAAAGCATACGAAGGTGCGGCCATGACCGATATGACAGAGGTCGTACACCGTGACTCCGCATACATAGATGCCAACCTTTCCCGGAACCATGGGAACAAATTCTTCCTTGCGGTGAGTAAGAGAATTGTATATCTCCAGCATTTTTTACCTCTGCACACAAAAAACATGCGGGGACAGCAAATTGTCCGGCGCATTCTCTCCTGAAGCATTCAGGATATCTGACACCTTGTCTGAAACAAGGCCCTAATTTTAAAATGACAAAAAACTGTTAGCAATCAGGCTCGGTTACCAAGATAAGACTAAAAACAATCACTTAAATGCATTTCTCAGGTCATCAGCAGCCTTGACAGCCTGTTCCGTGTTATTTTTCAGAGTCTCAGCCGAATTCTTTGCCTTGTCGTACTTCTGTTTGGCCTCCAGCGCTTGCTTTACGGAATCAGGAGTATTCTGAGAAGAGCCGGCCTTGTCCTTCACATATTGAACGGCCTGCTCCTTGGCATAATCGACCGCCTTGTCCGCGGCAGTGTCAGTCAGAGATTTGCCGCCCTGTTCCGCCAGAGAGCCGGCATTCTTTAACTGACTCATTCCGGAATTAACCTGCTCGATGCCGCTGACAATTTTATCAGCGCCGGTGCCCTTAAGAGCGGATGCCGCCTGATTTTTTACCTGAGTCTTTGCCTGCTCTTTTATGGCATTGTCCACGGCATCGGTTAAAGCATCCGCCAGAACCGGAGCTGAAAGAACCACGGTTAATGCCAGCAGCATTACCCCCTTCTTCATAAAAATCACCTCTTGTAAAAAACTGTAAACATCATCACGGATTATAGCAACAGGCTCACCTTGCGGAAAGCTATTCTTACAGGGAAACTTGGCCCCGCAAAAGTTCCCAGCCTCCGGAAAAACATCTGAAACAGAATGACGTAACCGGCGTCCGGACATGGATCTATGGTAAAATTCCGTTATTATCAGCCCCAAAAGGAGATCTTCATGGTTACTCTTAAAACAACTCTGGGTTCCATCGTTATTGAACTGGATCCCGAAAAGGCCCCCATCACGGTGGCCAACTTTCTGAGCTACTGCAAAAAAGGATACTACAACGGCACGGTTTTTCACCGCGTTATCAAAGGATTTATGATTCAGGGCGGCGGGCTTACCGGTAATCTCGAAAACAAAAAGGGGCAGCTGGATCCCATTAAAAACGAGGCCGATAACGGACTTTCAAATCTGAAATACACCATTGCCATGGCCCGGACTTCAGATCCTCATTCCGCTACCTCGCAGTTCTTTATCAACACCAAGGACAATAAGTTCCTGGATCACACCGCCAAGGATCTGCGCGGCTGGGGCTACTGCGTCTTCGGCCGGGTGGTTTCCGGACAGGATGTGGTAGACAAAATCGAAGCTGTGAAAACCACCCGCTCCGGCATCTACAGCGATGTTCCCGTTACTCCCATAGAAATTCTTCAGGTAGAGGCTGACTGATTGCAGCCGGCTTTTGTTGATAGTTAAGGATTTTCGTGGCCGTATATTTTATTGCAGATCTGCATCTGGCGCCTGACACTCCGGATCTTCTGACTCTTTTTACTGATTTTACCGGCATGCTGAAGTCCGGAGATTCTCTTTATATTCTGGGGGATCTCTTTGGCTATTATGTGGGAACGGATCTCGGGAACCTGGCGCAAACCAAGGTAAAAAAGCAGGTGGAGATGCTCCGAAAACAGAATATTCCGGTTTACTTTATCCACGGAAACCGCGATTTTCTGCTGACGCCGGAAGATGCTGCCTACTTCGGCTTTGAGCTTTTGCCTGAGCGAACCGTTATCACCGTTTCCGGAAAATCCTGTCTTCTCATGCACGGAGACGAGCTCTGCACCGCTGAAAAAAAATACAACCTGTTTCGGGCGGTAAGCCGCATCAAGTTTCTGCAGAAGCTGTTTATGATGTTCACCTCTAAAAAAAGAAGAATCTCCATCGCAGAAAACATGAGGGAACAAAGCCGACTGCGTTTCCAGGGAAAAAACGGCGTCAAGGAGAAGATCAACCTCCGGGAAGCTCTGAAGCATCTCCGGGAAAGTCAGGCGGAAATTCTGATCCACGGACACACCCACAATGCGGAAGCGGCAATTGCCCCGGGGCAGAGCATCTATGATACCGGAGACTGGAACAGCTACCGCTATTCCTACATTGTGGCCGATGACAGCGGAAAAATGCCGGAGCTCATTATCAGAAGCTCCCGGCTCTACAGGAGGGGCGGCTGATCCGGGAGCCGCTTCATTGCTGCCGGTCTTTATCTCCGGAAGAAACGCCCGGGCAGTTTTCATACCGGGATTCGATACGGGCCGCTTCCTTGCCGGAGAAATCCCTGATAACGTAGGTATTGCCGATCATGGCATGAGGGAAATTGCTGTTCTCGCAGTTTATGCTATGAAAATCCTGAGTGACCTCGGTGATAAATTTCTGCACTTCATCAGCGCCGGCCTCAACCTGAATCTGAAAGGTATAAACCACCGTCATCTTCTGTTTGTCAAAAAACACAGACTCCAGTTTCAGAACGCCGTTGGAATTCTGCGCCAGGTTTTCCGGGGTGTTCTCCAAGGCGGTAATCGCCTCCACATCCTGCATGGCTTCGTCCAGCGGACGGTTAAGGTAGTCGGCAATATTGGCCTCTACATCGATCTCCGGCTTCTCCGGAGCCGGACTGGCGGCAGTATTCGCCGTTTCGGCAAAAGCTCCCCCGAAAGACATAAGAGCCAGAAGAGCCGCCCCGGATGAAATAAGTTTAATTTTTTTGCGCATATCAGTGAGCATCACTCCAGTTATTACCTATACCAACACTTGCCTCCAGAGGAACGCGGAGCTGTTCCACTCCGGTCATAATCCCGGCAATTACCCGGGAATACTCCTCAGCATATTCCGATTTTACTTCAAACACCAGTTCGTCATGAACCTGAAGCAGCAGCCTGATATTCCCCTCCGGAAGGGTTTTTATCCATTTATCCGTCTCAATCATGGCCTTTTTGATAATATCAGCGGCGCTGCCCTGCATGGGAGCATTAATAGCGGCCCTTTCCAGCCCCTTCTTCTGCATGGCGTTGAGTCCGCTTCCCCGCGTAAGACCGGCAAACAGAATCCGGCGGCCGGAAATGGTGGTGACATAGCCGTTTTCCCGGGCAAAGTCCGCAGTCTGCTTCATATATGTCTTAACGCCGGGATACTGATTGAAGTAGGTATCCACATATTTCTTGGCCAGAGAGTTATCTATGCCCAGCTGCTTTGCCAGACCGAAGGGACTCATGCCATAGATAAGACCGAAGTTTATGGCCTTGGAAGCCCGGCGGAGCTCCGGAGTAACCTCATTAAGCGGCACTCCGTGCATTTCCGAGGCTGTAATGGCGTGAATATCCTGTCCGGATTTGAAGGCCTTAATCATATTAAGCTCATTGGCAATATGAGCCATAAGACGCAGTTCAATCTGGGAATAGTCGATAGCCATTACGGAATACCCTGGGGGAGCGACAAAGGCCCGGCGCACATCTCTTCCTTCGGGAGAGCGCACCGGAATGTTCTGCAGATTGGGATCGCAGGAAGACAGTCTCCCGGTGACCGTTCCCGTTTGGTTAAAACGGCCGTGGATGCGTCCGGTTTCCGGAAGAATCAGCTCCGGCAGCTTTTCCACATAGGTTGACAGAAGCTTTCTGTACCCCCGGCAGTCCAAAATAAGACGGGGTTCCTCGTAAAGAATAGAGAGCTCCGTCAGCACTTCCTCCGAGGTAGAGTAGGCTCCGGATTTGGTTTTGCCCTTTCCCGGCAGGCCCAGCACCCCGAAAAGAAGATCCCCTACCTGCTTGGAAGAATTGATATTTACCGGAAAACCGGCTTTGGCATTCAGGAGAGCTTCCGCTTCCGCAAGCTTTTTACGCAGATTGCGGGCCTGATTGCTGAGCTCCTGAGTATCCACCAGCACTCCGGTTCTTTCCATCTGCATCAGCGCCGGCACCAGAGGATATTCGATATTCCGGCAAATGTCAGCCAGCGCGGCATCCTTGGAAAAATACCCCGCAAAGACGGCGGAAAGCTTAAGAACGGCAGCGGCCGCAGCCACAGCATAAGCGGCGGTCTCCGGAATGCTCATAGCGCAGAAATCCTGCCGCCGGCGGTTACGTCCCAGAAAATCATCCTCAGACAGCAAAGTCTGCCCCAGATATTTCAGCGCCAGCGCCGGAAGAGAAAGATCCTGCCCGGAATCCAGCGCATGCGCATCCAGAAGCGTATCGCGGAATCTTGTCCGGAGTTCGCCGCCGGCATTATGAATGAGATGACCAAGGAGCTTCACGTCATATCCGATAAGCTCCGCTCCCTTGTCATCATGGGGATCCCGTTCCAGAAATTCCTTTAAAACGCCGTATACCTGATCCCCGGGAAGCTGACTGTACTCCGAAAGCCCCTGATGCCCCACTGGAATGTAGGCGGCGAGACGTTCCGCCCTGAAAGCATATCCCGCAGGACGGGCGGTCACAAAATGCCCCGGCCCGGGAATAATCAAAAGGCTGAATTCCTTTGCATCTCTCAGACGCTCCGCCAGATCCATGAGACCGGCTTCATCGGTAATGATCTTCGTATCGGTATCTCCGATCTCCCTGTTTTCTGAGCTGCCGCCAGATGTCTCCGGTTCCGGAACGGCACCGGCAGGCTTTTGAGCGCCTGAGCTCTCCTTATCTCCTGAAGACGCCTTAGGGCCGGCTTCCTTAAAATCGCACTCCCGGAAAATTTCCATCACCTTTGCGGGATCCTGAACATTGGGGGCCGCTAAAACGCTTAAAGGCACCGGCAGTTCCACATCGGTCTTAATGGTCACCAGAATGCGGGACAGCTTAATCTGATCCTGCTCCTTCAGAAACTTCTCCTTGAAGGCGCCGGCGCCCCGGAATTTCAATTTAGCCACCTCATCAAGACGCTCCGTTATTGCATCAAGATCCCCGATGCCATTGAGCACCGCCTGAGCCGACTTGTCTCCGATGCCGGTCATGCCGGGAACGTTGTCGACCTTGTCTCCCTTAAGGGTCAGAAAATCTCTGATAAGCTCCGGGGGCACGCCGAACTTCTCAATAACCCCGGCCCGATCCAGCACCGTCCCGTTCATGGTGTCCTCGATGCGGACATTGCGGGCCACCAGCTGCGCCAGATCCTTATCCCCGGATTCAATAATAAGCGGGATGCCCTGTTCCTCCGCACTGACCGCATAAGAGCCCAGCACATCATCAGCCTCCACTCCGGGCACCTCTATCAGCGGATATCCGGAAGCCGTGATATACCGGCGGATCCAGGGAAGCTGGCTTCTCAAATCATCAGGCATCGGCTTTCTGGTGGCCTTGTATTCCGGATACAGTTCCTTCCGGAAAGAGGGGCCGTGAGCGTCAAATACCACAGCCAAAGAAGATCCGGGGTGTTTTTTATGCAGATTGTTCAGCATGTTGATATAAACCCGCACCGCTCCGGTGGGTTCCTTCCGGGAATTGGTCATGCCGGCATGAATAGTGCTGTAGTAAGCCCGGTAGAGAAAATTATTGCCGTCAACGAGAATAATGGGTTCTGTCATTAAATAAAACTCCTAACGAACTATGCCGAAAAAGCCGGAAACAAGATAAAAACCCAGACCGGTCATTAAAAGACACAGCGCCACACTGGCCGTTACGTTAACAGCCGCGCTTAAATACAAACCGTTCTGAATAAGTTTGACGGTGGCCAGCGAAAATGATGAGAATGTGGTAAAGCCTCCCAGCGCCCCCGTTACCAGAAAAAGCCGCCAGTTCTGCATGCCGCCCCGGGAGACTATATAAGCGGTTATCGCCCCGATAAGAAAACTTCCCGCCACGTTCACAAACAGCGTCCCCGCCGGAAAGGTGGGAAATCTGCTGTCGATAACTTCTGAGCAAAAATGCCGGCCCATGGCTCCCAGCGCTCCGCCGGCTGCTACCAGCAAATAAGCAATCACAGCCGCACCTCCAGTTCCCAGCCCAGACTCCTTTCAATTTCCGCTTCCTCCCGGAGCAGGGAAGTAACCAGATAGTGCGGAGCCTTGAGATCTTTATCCGGAGTTACTATCAAAAGGTTGGGCTCCTCCGCCTGAAAACGGAAGCACTGTCCCAGCACCAGATCCGTGCGTCCCACGCAGATAATAAAGGCAATCCGGAGCAGCCGCGCCAGTTTGCAGGCTGTTTCATAGGAAACCACTGACTGCTGCCTCAGAGCTTCGGTATTAAAGGCATCTCTTTCGTTGCACAGGAGAGCGGCCAGAAGCCTTTTCTGATCCACATTAAAGCCCGGCATATCTATGTTGTTGATAATGTAGGCCGCATGCTGCGGGGCTCTCCGGTACTCAATGCACAGTCCCAGCTCTGAAAGCAGAGCAGCGGCCTTGTACAAAGATACCGCATTAGGATCACTGAGTCCCCAGGAATCTCTGACATCCCCCAAAGCGCTCATAGCCACGGTCATTATCCTTTGCGCCTGTTCTCTGTCCATCTGATAACGGGCAATAACGCTGTCCACCGTGCGCACCTTGGTATTACCGCTGGAGAAATCTCCCAGCAGGCTGTAGATAATCCCTTCTCTGAGAGCGCCGCCGGCCAGACTGATTTCTCTGACATTGAGGACATGGTAAATTGCCGACAGGATGGCGAGGCCTCCGGGAAGAACCGCCAGTCTCTCCGGAGTAAGTCCCGGAATGCAAAGAGAGGCAATAGATCCCTGTCTTATGGTTTCATTCTTAAGCTTTTTCAGATAATCAGGGGTCACTCTCTCGTTATATCCGCCGGCTACCACCATTTCATGAAGAGCCTGCACCGTGCCTGAGGCGCCGAGACAGCAGTCAAACCCGTAATGAAGGTATTCCTGGGCATACGGCGCAATAACCGCAATAGCGGCCTCTATCGCCTCATCATATTTTTCCTGAGTAATAAGCCCGT
>NZ_JBGVBR010000323.1:0-14041 GCF_045225735.1 Succinimonas sp.
AAGCTGATGCTTAAGGAGAAGCAGGTGGCAATTTCCCCTGAAGCCACGGAGAAATGCCGGGACATCTTCAAAAAGGCCGTAACCCGGGAGGATTTCGGAAACGGGCGGTTTGTGAGAAACCTCATTGAAGGAGCGGAGCTCGCCCAGGCCCAGCGGCTGAAAAAGCTCTACGGCAAAAAGGCAATCCCGAAAAAAGCCCTGGCAGAGCTTGCCCCCGAGGATTTCAGCCTTCCCGAGAGCCTGAATGACCGGGTGAAGGGAGGATCCCGGATCGGCTTCTTCGCCTGAATCCCCGGCCTGCAAAAAAATTGTCCCCGCGATCCTGCGGGGACTTTCTGACCGGAAAACGGTCAAACCTAAACCTTCCTTTCAGAGAACCTTATCCTAGGATCCTGTTCCTCTTCTTAACGCGAAGAACTTCAGACCGCCCAGAATCATTTCCGATTCAATGGGAGTGCATTCGGTGAATTTCAGGTTTTCCGAAAGGAGCTTGCTCTGGCTACGGTACGAAGACCCCGGCTCCCCGGCAATGTTCACCACCGCAGTGCGCACCGCGGAAGACAAAGCGCTCACCACGCCGGAGTCATGGCGTTCGTAGTGGGCGATGGTGTTAATGATCACGCTGCCAATGCGCTCGGCATAGGATTCATCGGTAATATTCCAGACGCCCCGGGCGATATTGGCGGCCAGATAACGGTAGTTGCCGGCGAATTTGCCGCCGGAGGACTGGGAGATGGTGCCCACAGCCTCCTCCAGCACCTGCTCCAGACTGATAACCAGAAGATCCAGCTCCGCAATGTTGTTGCCCAGGGGCCGCTTTTCCCGGGCATCGGAAATATGCCGGCTCATAACGTCCAGACAGGGCACGTAATCACTGCTGTCAGGAGTGAGTCCCGCCAGCTTGACCACCACCTTCCGGAGCTCTTCGTTTTCGCCCCAGATGGCCTTCACCAGCTCCTCGATATTCTTCAGCATGACCTTGCCTGCGGCATCGCTGCCGGCAAAGGAACGATCCTGCGCGGGAGCGCCGCCGGGAGCAACCGCAGAGGCCGGTCTGTTAGCCCAGTTGTTATGTCCTTCGTACTCGCGGTTCTGCGCGCTTCTGACAATGGCGCGCCGCACCAGATCCTTCATCACTTCCCGTCTCCGCCGGCGCTCCTGGAAGATCACTGCCAGCTTATACGCAATATACAGAAGAATGCCGGAAAATATTGCCGGAATCGTCCACCAGGGGGCTTCGGCATTAAGGAAGTCAATAAAGCTCAGATCTTCGCTGCGCGCTGTGGCGGCTTCCGGAACATAAGGCCGGGACAGAGTATTTTTCTGGTTGTAGAAATTCTTGCTGGCGGCGCTCTCCCGGGGCTTAGCCGCCGGCTGCCGCTGCGAGAGCTCCTCCAGAAGCGGCTTCAGTGCCTCCTCCGCCGGAGCATAATAGCCGTCCCGGGCCTTTTTCAGCCAGTCCGCCGCCTTGTCCTTATCCTCGATGACGCCGTAGCCGTGGAGATACAGGAGTCCCAGCCGGTATTCCGCCTCATGATCGCCGGCAGACACCCCGGCCCGGTACATCCGGTAAGCCCGGACATAGTCCCGAGTGCCGCCCTGGCCGTTTTCGGCCATCTTGCCCAGCTGGGTGAAGGCCGGACCATAGCCCTTGTCGGAGGAAGCCTTGAACCAGGCAAAGGACTCGGCAATATCCTGATTAACCTCAAGTCCTCTGAAAAACTTCATTCCGACATCATAAAGAGCCTGGCCATCCCCGGCCACAGCTTTCTGACAGAGTCCCGCCTCAATTCGGGCTTCCGCGCAGGAGGCGACGGAAACAGCCGAAGCTTCGGAAGCTCCCAGCAGCGCTATTCCCAGCGCCAAGCCACTCAGGTACCAACGCATATATAAAAAAACCTGTTTTTAAATCCCTTAAACTGTCAGGCTCCGGCAGGAGCGGTTTTCGCCCGGCCGCGGACATCCCTGTCCGGCTGTCATGCCTGACTATGCATATTATACTGATCTTACGAAATCAATAAACACCCCGCGAGAACGAATTCATAAATGATCACGCCCCGGCGGCGGAAAAAACCGGAAATTTCGCATATCTCCCATAAATGGCAATCCCGGTTCCTGATAATCACGTCATCCGAACCGAAAAAGGTATAATGGATCCTTAAGTTTTTAATCAGCGGCGGAGACAAAGATGGCACGGACAGCGTCAGGCTCAAATATGGTCAGGATTACTCTGAAAAACCCGGCCAGCAGGAAGTTCCGTCTTGAAGAAATCCGGGACGGCTCCTTCATCCCGGCGCCCTTCCGGGACATCCTGAAGCAGTTCAGCGCGGAGATCAATGCCGTCAGAATGCTGAACACCAGCCTTAAGGAGCTTTTTGACATTCTGTGGCTGGATCCCGCCGGACTCAAAAGCGCCCCGCCTGCCGCGGTATTCCGCAGTCTGAGATCCTTCCTCAAAAAGGAAGCCCGGACGGAATTCGCCCCGCCGGGAAACTACGGAGAAAGCTTTTCCGCTGAGGATCGCTTCATTGTCTGCCGGGGGTATGATCTTTTCAGCGACCCGGACATCATTGCGGCCCGCACATATATCGGACACAAGAACACCAACGCTCTCGCGGCGCACCGGGTAAAGGTGGCCGAAGAAAAGATCAGCAATTTTCTGGTGTTTGTCCACCTTTTTGAAGCCATCTGGCTCGCAGCCTCTCCGGAGGGGCTCCTCACCGCGGAGCAGCGCGCCCTGATAAACAGCTGGCTGGAAAAGTCCCGTTTTCCGGACGAGGGCAAGCTTTATCTCCAGTACTGCTTTTCCGGCAGCATGTCCAGCCGGATTCTCCGGACAAATCTCAGCGAGCAGGGCCGCTACCTGAAGCCCCTGGCTCCGGACAGCGCCAACCAGAAGGCCTTTCTCAGCCTGCTGGGCCGGCTTTGCGCCCAGAACAGCGAGTGCGCCCTGACCTCGTTTTCCTGGGATGACTGCTGCTTTATCACGGATCTTCTGGAATACTACCGCTCCGAGCTCCGCAGAAAAGGCGCTTTGGATCAGGAACGGCAGGAGTTCAATGAGGCTCTGTTTCCGAAGATCACCGCCCCCATGCAGAACCTCACCGGAAGCTTTGCCGGGGACACCTCCCCCCTGTGCTCCTGCCCTCCGGAGCGCATGCGGGCGTTTCAGGCGGAGGTGCATGAAAACGCCAGAAAAATTGACTTTATCGATCCGGAGCATCTGAAATTTTACGAAAACGCCACCCTCTACATCCAGGACGTGGCTGTCACCAATGCCTATATGTATCTGGACACCCGGAACATGGCTGGGAACAACTTCTGGACCTTTGCCCTGAACCAGCGCAGTCAGGAGATCATCGCCCCCCGGGAAACCGTGTCCACCTTCAGCGATGAACCCGCCGACCGGAGAAAGCTGTTCGCCCTGAGTCTCCAGACCCCGGATTTCCGCACCCCGTCAGAAACGGTGCTGGCGGCCATTTCCGGAAATCTGTCCTACCGGCTCCTCGCGGAAGGCTTTCTGGACATCATTGCTCCTGAAAAGCGCATGAGGGCCTTTTCCTGGCTGGTGCATAATTTTCAGAATCTGCTCCGCATCAATAACTCCTTCTCCCGGGATTTCCGGCAGATTCTCAGTGCCATGGGAGAGGACATTTCCCTCTATCTCCTGCTGTGGCCGGAGGAAATGACCGACAGCATCAGAAAGCTTATCACCTCCTGTCCGTTTTTTGAGACCTATGCGGATCTCCGGCTCTCCGTGCTGATTTACAGCTACGGCAGTCTGGAAAAGGCTCTTTCGGGAGAACCTCCGGAAAGGGAATGCCATTCCCTTTCCGGAGTCCCCGTGCCGCCGGCAACGGCTGCGGAAATCCAGGATCTCATGTTTCAGAAATATATTCTGAGCTCCAAATCCTACACCATAGATGTGCGCTTTTCCGGGGATTCCTCCCGGCTGCTCTATGCCGATGCCAAAAATATGTTTGATGCCATGCTGGAGGAGCGGCCGCATATCTTTCAGGATTTTATCCGGAATGCGGTTTCCTCGGCGGCCGGCTTCAGCTCCAAAAGTCTCTTCCGGGCTCTGGGCACCTATAAGGAAAAGGTCTTCCGGAAGTTTTTTCCCGGCCTTCTGCGGTTAGACGACAAGACCCGCGGAGCCCTTTCCGGGCTGGTCAGCCAGATCAAAAACCGGCAGGTTCTCATGTACCAGTATCTGGCGCAGTCCGGCAGCAATATTCAGAACGATATTGTTTATCGGATCATGGAGCACAGTCTGGAACGCCCCGCCCGCCCTCTGCCGGGCTCTCTCACCGTCTTCCGGGATCGCCTGGCGAACGAAGGAACCTGGAGCTACCATGAGCTCAAAAAGGCCCTCAGCATCTACAATCTGGGCAAGCACAGCATCTGCATCAGCATTTTCCATTACGTGGCAAACATTCTGGGCCTTGCCGTATTTCCGAATCCCGACTACGAATGCTATGAGGAGATGGTAAGCGCCTTTTCCAGCTTCGCCTTCAAAAAGGAAGCTCCGCTGCCGAAGATAAAGCAGCAGAGCAAGGCTCTGCTCTGCTTCCGTCTGGCGCTGGACACCGCTACCGTGTACACCGTGCAGGGCCGGCTTCTGGAATTCTTTAAAACCTGGCTCAGATCTGCCAATCTGCCCGCCGAGGAGGCCTCCTGCCTGAGCAGCTACGCCTCCGGCATCACCGCTCTGAGGCAGTCCGCCGGCCGGGCGTGCCGTCCCGGAAACGCCCTCTCCAAAATCGCCTTCACCGCAGCGGAGCAGGATCTCTTAATCCGCATGATGCACATTGTCACCTCCGGGGGCGACATGGCCATAACCATGAAAAACCTCTCCGTCATCAATCTGCATCTCAGGGGCCGATTCCTGGAGAGCTTCCTCACCGGGTATCAGCGCCGCCCCGCCTCCCTGGCTCCGGTGCGCCGGTATCCGGAGCCGCCGTATTCCGGCAGCGCCCCGCTGGTTCCCGCGGCCCCGGCGAAGCTGGATCGCGCGCTGATCCGGGAAAAGACCCGGGAAACCTCTTTGGTTCATGAGATTCTGGCCCCGATTTTTGCAGACGGAGATTCCGGAAAAACCGCGGCCAAGGACGGACGCGCCCCGATTGACGTGGCCCTGGGGAAGCCGCTCCCCGCGGAGGAACCCCAAACAGCTTCCGCTGCGGAAATGCCGCCGGAGGATCTCTCCGACCTGGTGGACAGCGACGGCGCTATTTCGGGACAGACAATTTTCGGACTTCTCCCGCAAAACTGCCGGGAGCTCATTCTCAGACTTTGCCAGCTGGGAGAGT
Organism: Succinimonas sp.; assembly: GCF_045225735.1. Classification (NCBI taxonomy): domain Bacteria; kingdom Pseudomonadati; phylum Pseudomonadota; class Gammaproteobacteria; order Aeromonadales; family Succinivibrionaceae; genus Succinimonas; species Succinimonas sp. Next base: position 5,313 of record NZ_JBGVBR010000323.1, read on the forward strand.
TTTCCGAGGATGACTTTGTGAAGATCTGCCGGGAATTCGGGCTTATGAGCGACGGCGCCATGGAAATCATTAACAGCTGGGCCCTGGAGCATCTGGACTGCACTCTTATCGAAACCGATGATCCCATGTTCTTTGACCGGGATCTCCTGAATGATCTCCTGCAGCAGTCCTGACCGCGCTGAAGCTAATTACTTCCCTCCGGCGGCACTGTCTCCGCTGTCACCGGCGGCGTTTTCACCGGGGAGAAGCTCTGCTGCGGTAACCTCTGCGGTAAAGCGGGCTCCCAGCACCCGAATATGCACGAGATCGCCGGGTTTGGTGTTGCCGCTCTGCACAATGCCGCCGCTCTCCCGGGACACAATGGCATAGCCCTGACTGAGCAACATCAGCGGATTCCGGGCATTAAGCCGCCCGGCCAGAACCGCGAGACTGCTCCCGAGAAGCCGGATCTTATCTCCGGCGCCTGTCTCAAGACGGCTTCTCAGCTTTTCCAGATAATGCCGGGATTCCCCCAGATCCGGCCGGACTCCGGCAAAGGCCAAAGCCCTTTCATGGAGCTCCTGCGCCTTCACGGTCAAAGCGGCGTTCATGGCTTTATGCATGCGATTACGGAGATCCTGAAGCCGTTCCGCCCGCTCCTTGAGGCATCTTGCCGGAGAGAGCGCCTGAAGCCGCCGCTCCAGATCCTGTAATAGCTCCTCGTTCTCCCGCAAACGATCCCGGGAAATATTCCCCATGCGGCGGGAAAGCTCCAGGAGATCCCCGCGGTATTTCCGGGGATCCGGAGCGGCCTTCCACAGCCGAAGCTCCAGACTCCGGAGGGTCTGACTGTAATTCCGTACATTGTCCCGCGCCGTTTCCAGCCGGCTACGAAGGTCTTCCAGTTCCTGATAGCGCTCGCTTAGCTGTCCGCTGACAGCCCAGATCATCCTTTGGGAAAGATGGGAGAGATACTGCCGCTTTTCCGCCGCAAATACCGCGGGAGAAACGCTGTTAAGGCGGCTCCGGAGATGATCCAGATTTCTGGTCAGGGCGGCAAGGGAATTATTCATTACGGAAGAGTAGCGGAGCCGGTACGCCCGGAGCCAGGAATCCGCCTCCCGGAGATCCGTGGTAACCAGCTCGGCGGCGGCAGTGGGAGTGGCGGCCTTAAGAGAGGCCACATGATCCAGCAGGGTGTCGTTGCCGGTATGGCCGATGCCGGTGACAATGGGGATCCGGGTTTCCGTGGCATAAACGGAGAGCTTAAGATCATTAAAGCAGGCCAGATCCTCCACGCTGCCGCCGCCCCGCACCACCAGAAGCACATCGCAATGATCCCGGTACCTTCTCATGTTGGCCAGATAAATGGCATTCATTATTTGCTCCGGGGCGGCATCTCCCTGCATGGCGCTGTAATAAAGCACAATGTTCACCAAAGGGTTTCTTCTTCTGATGGTGCCCACGGCATCCCGGGCCGCCTGTTTTCCCTGAGCGGTGATGATGCCGACGGAGGTAATCTCTGAAGGCGCCGGGAGCGGCAGGAGATTACGGGTATATCCCTGATCCTCCAGAAAGCGGATCCCATCCCGCAGGGCCTGCATGATAAGCCCTTCCTTATCGGTAATGACAATGCTTTCCGCCCGGAAGGACAGCGTGCCTTTTTTGGCATAAAAGGAGAAGCTGCCCCGCACCTCCGCCATTTTGCCGCTGCGATCAATTTCCGGAGAAGGAATGCCGGGATCCCGGAACATGCAGCAGCTGATAACGGCATCCTTTTCCCGTAATGAAAAGTAGAGAAACTTCCGGAACGACCAGTTGGAGATCTCCCCCCGGATCCGGACGTTTTTGATAACCTCCACCCGTTCCCTGACGAGGTCTGCGGCCTCTGAAACGGATAAGACGCGGGGTTCTCCAGCGTCCCGGAGCCGGGGCTCCGGAAGCCTGCGGTACTGCGAAAGCCCCTGAGATCCGGCCTGAGCCGGCATAAACTCCCGGAACAAATCCTCCATATCCCCGATATCCGCCATTTCCCGGCCTCCCCGGACTGAAACAAAAAGGGAAACACCCTCCGGCATTTCCCGATTTTAACTGTCAATTACCGCTGAACCTCTGCAGCTCAGAGCTTCTGCATATCCTCAAAGACGTCATGAACATCCTGGATATTCCGGTCGATGTCCTCATTAAGACGGGCAGCGGAAGCAACCTTCTTCTGAATCTCGCCGCAGTTATTTGTAATCTCCTCCACAATATCGGCATTGTCGGAATCGGTTACCTTCTTCTTAATCACCTCAAACTCATCCGTGAGAGCCGTGATGATCTCGTTAACCACGCCTACCTTCTCATCATGCTGCTGCTTGACGTTGTTGAACTTCTTGATGGCATCCTCGGCAGAAGCGGAAACGCCGTCCAGAAGCTGTCTGTTTTTGTCGGCCTCGGCTATGATGGCGGTGATCTGATTGGTAAAGCTCTCCACGCTGGAATCGATCTTGGAGGAGGCGTCTGCGGTGTCCAGGGAAAGCTTCTTTACTTCGCCTGCTACCACGGCGAAGCCGCGGCCGTGCTCGCCGGCGCGGGCGGCCTCAATGGTGGCGTTAAGAGCCAAAAGGTTGGTCTGACCGGAAAGAGTGGAAATTATCTGGGTGCATTCCTTGATGGAGTCCATCTGTTCCTTGAGAGCCGTAAAGGATTTGACAAACTTGTCCTGGAATTCGTGGAGATCCTCAATGTCCGTTCTGATGGAGCTTATCACATCCCGAAGGAGCTCAACATTCTTCATGCTCTCATGCACTGATTCCACAATCCGGCGGCCCGAAGAACTCACCTTGTCGCTGAACTTCCCGACCTCGGAAAAATCGGAGTGCGACTGAGCCAGACCGGACACGGACTCGCTGAAGGATTCCATGTCGTCTCTCAGTTCCTGAGCAATTGCCTTCACATTCTCATACTGCTCACACAGGGAATCCGTCAGAGCTGCGCCCTTGCCGGCCATGCTCTTCAGCTCCTGAGCGCTCTTTTCTGCTTTGTTGTTAAATAAGAACATCTTAATTACTCACTCTCAAAATGTAATCCGCCAGGCTCAGTTGATCCTTCACACCCGGGAAGATCAGAAGTCTATTGTGTAATCATATAAGCAAAGAGAGTTCATATTTGTGAACAAAACCGGCATTTTTTGCTTTTATCCCTTTCAGAACGCCTTTTCTTGCCAAAAATGAGAACTTTGCTCGGGTATTTGGCATTGTTTTCAAAGAATTCCGGGAGCAAGGACACCGGCAGGTCATTACGCCGAAACATGCGGAGAAGCTGAGGGATTAGTAAAAAATGATGGAGGCGCGATTCAGAGTCGAACTGAACTGTACGAATTTGCAATCCGCTGCATAACCGCTTTGCTATCGCGCCATTCGGAGGATCCGGACAAACCGGAAAAGCTGAAAAATGTGGAGGCGCGATTCAGAGTCGAACTGAACTGTACGAATTTGCAATCCGCTGCATAACCGCTTTGCTATCGCGCCGTCTGGACAATCCGGAAAAGCTGAAAATATGGAGGCGCGATTCAGAGTCGAACTGAACTGTACGAATTTGCAATCCGCTGCATAACCGCTTTGCTATCGCGCCAGTTTCCGGGGATGCCGTGAACGCAGATGATTATACTGAAAAAATCTCCGGTGTCAAAAGAAAATGCAAAAATCCCGGAAATCAGGGGTTTTGCCCGGCCGTACGGCTTAAAAAGGCGGCAAAAGGGGGCGGAAAGCTCCCGAAACCGCGCTTTTTCCGCAATTTTCCGGAGTTTTCTCCGGCGCTCATGTCCGCGGCAGCATAATCCCCATTCCGCAGAAACATGATCTCAGACGTGTTTTCTAAAAAAGGATCATGATTTTACAGGCATTTTCATAAAAAAATCATCCTCATGACGCTGCCGTAAAACTATAATCGTGGACAATGCCCGGAAAAATGTCAGGATTCCGGTCACAGGATGGCTGAATTTCAGGAAGAACCACAGGAGACCCCATAATGCAGTTCAAGGTTAAACCGCTTGCCGCTCTGGCAGCCTGCTTCGCCATGTTCCTCAGCGCCGGAGCCCCGGGAGCCGTCAATACCATAAAGCTAAGCGCCGATGTCAACACCTCATTCAGCGGCACCTTCCTCAGTTATGTGCTCACTCCCCGGAAAAGCAGCGACAAGTTTAATCCCATGACCGTGCGGATGTACCCCGCTTCATTCAACCTGCTCTCCGGAGGGATAAATTTCAAGGACATTCAGTATAACAAGGACTACTTTCAGCTGACCGTTTACCGCGGCAAAACTCCGCTGATCCAGGTAATCGCCGTCCGCAACACCTCGGCGGAAAAGCTTAAAAGCAGCATGATTAACTCGGAGTTCACCGGCAGCCTCATTTCCGCCCAGAACGTTCCAGAAACCTCGGATGAGGCCCTTTTTGAAAACATCACCAACGAATGCTCCGTGGACAACAAGCTGAAAACCAAAAAATTCGGCTCTTCCGTCTTCGGTTATCTGGACTGCGGAAGCCGCAGCACCCATCTTTTTTACTCCAGACTGGCTCCGGATGCCCTCCTCTCCCAGCCCTACGAATCCCCGTTCAAGGGCGATGCCGCTCCGGGCGCCTCCAATAAGGCAAAGTCCGGAGACGATGACGAAAACAAAGGGGAGAATGACGGAAAAGAAGATTACAGCAGCGCAGATGCTCCGGAAAAGCCCCAGACCCGGCAGGAAAACATTGTCCTCGTGCATGTGCTTTCCGAAAACGAAATCGATTACCGGCAGCCCTTTAATACCATTACTGTAAGAGGCCTTCCGGTAAACTCGGTAAACCGCTTCCTTCAGGCGGATTTTCCGAAGCTTTCTCCGGATGACCAGAGAGCCGCCCTTCGGGAAGCGGTGCTCCGGGACGTCAGCTTTACTCATGCCGTTAACGAGGATAACATCGTGAAAAAGCTCACGGATCCCGCCTATACGGTAAAGGAAATGCGGAAGATGCCCCTCTCCGGCATTTCCAGTTCGCTCCACAAAAACAATCTGTCCATCAGAAACCGGGCGGAAAATTATTTCAGCAACAACATCACGGTGTTTGCCGATTCCCCGGACAGCAATATCCGCACCATAGCCGTGGCCGCCGCTGCCACTCCCATGATTCTCAGCACCAGCGACATTGACACTCTGGCTGATGAAATTGCCCGGGATCCCCTCTGCAGATCTCCCTCCGGCGTGAACACTCTCCAGCTCACCAACGAGGATGCCATGGAAATTGACTGCGAAGTCCCCTTCTCCACCCGGGCTCTCCCGCGGCATTACTACCTCATAAGCCAGGCCGGACGCTCCTCCGGCGGCAAAAAGGACAGCAAAAAAGGCGGCAAGAACGCCCCCAGCTACGAACAGGTTCAGATCATTATGCTGGCCGGCAATACCAGCAATCACGAAATGGATGATGTGGTGAACAGCCTGCACCTTTCGGAAAACTACCGCTGGCATCTGTCCCTGAATAACCCCACGGAACAGGATCTGGATCTCCTGTTTACCATTCCCCGGGTGAAAAAATGGTATGAGATTTTTGTTAACACCGATGAGGATGATCAGGTGGACACCGCCTGGTACCGCTTTGCCCGGGAAGGCTCCGCCATTTATGCTCAGAATATGAAGAGCTCCCCTGAGGTCATTCTGCGGCTCCTGAATGCCAATGCCGCCGTGATTGCGAAGGACTTTCCGGAGGAACCGGAAAAAAGCGAGTAGCCCGCGGGATCGCGGCGAAACCGCAGTGTCGTTTGTCAACAGAATTGCCTCTTTTTACATTTTTTTAACATAAAAAATGTTACACAGGTCAAAATAATGATAAACTATAGCTGCTGAAATGATAAAGGCGTCAACAACGGCTGCAGAAGAAATCCTCGGGAGAACACTCTGACGAAGCGGGGAATGCTTAAATATAAGACTGCTGTCATGTTTTGATAAGACCGGACGGTGTCAGGAAACGGGCGGCGGTGTAGAATGATGGATTTACGCACACTCGCAACTCTTCGGATTTGCTCTTTTACCAGAGATTCCGGGACGAAAATCTTTTGCACAAACAGATTTCCGGCAATGAAAATAACTAGGGAGATAACTTTATGTCAATGTCTGCGCAGAACAAAGCATTAGGCGTAGCTGCGATACTGAGCTTAATATGTGTGGGGGTTCTGTACTTCGTAAGCCGCGAAGAGGTTTCTCAGTCGGCTGATCAGGTCAGAAACCGCATTGAGTCAGCAGCCAGCGCTGATGCCTTCGACGGCGTTCAGCTTATTAACGAGTTCGGTCTTACCGAGCTTAAGGTTGAAAAGAACGGCGCGAGCATCTACAGCTATTCCGCTCCGGAACTCCAGTCCGGCGCTGCCAGCGCTCTTCTGCCTCTTGACCACACCATCTCCAGCAATGAAGTCAAGGCCAGCTTTTCCCTGCCTCCTTCTCCGGCCTTCAAGGATCTTTTAATTCGCCTCGCTGCCGCTGTAGTATCTATCTTCCTGTCGGCAGCCTTTGCCGTTTCCATTGTGACCAAAAACAACCAGAAAGACATCGTCGAGATGCGCAAGGCCATTGTGGACAAGCGGTATGATGACCTCCCCTATGAGGAAATCACCCAGGTGCTGACCAAGCAGGAAAGAGAAAACACCACCAAGCTCAAGGATGCTCTGGAAAAGGTTGAAACTCTCGAAAGTCAGGCTGCCATTGATCCGCTCACCGGACTCTTTAACCGCAACATGTTCAAGAGAGACTTCACCAGAGAGCTTACCAAGCAGACCAACGGCACCAGCATTCTCGGCATTATCAGATCCTCCAGCGTGCAGGACATCAACCAGAGCCGCGGCTATCAGATGGGCGACAAGTACATCCATGACGTGGCCGAGCTGGTTAACAACGCCATCAAGACCTTCAACAATGCCAAGGCCTACCGTATCTCCGGTTCTGATTTTGCCATCCTCATTCCCGGCGGCAAGGAAGAGCAGATTGTTCTCCTGAATCAGGATCTCAAGGTGCAGATCGAAAGCTTCCGCAAGGACTTTGATTTCGACAGCATCTGCTACTCCGGCTATACCCTCTTCACCAATAACGAAAGAGAAGAGGTGATTTTCTCCCGCGCTGACTTCGCTCTTGCCAGAGCTCAGACCGGCCCCATCAACGGCTACTACATCCAGAAGGAAGACACCGAAGGCTATCTCCAGGGTGAAATGCACTGGCGTCAGACTGTTCTTGACATCATTAACAGAAAGGCCATTACCCTTTACTATCAGCCTATCAGAAGCATGAACATCTCCATCCGGCCGTACTTCGAGATCTATGCCCGCTTCTTTACCAAGGACGGAGAGGCTCTTTCCACTGAATCCATTCTGGCTGCCGCTCTCAGACATGACCTTCTGGTACGTCTGGAGGAAATGATCATCGAGGCCATTATCTCCAAGTACAGAAAGCTGCAGAAAGGCTCCGATGCCCGCTTCGGCATCAACCTGTCCGCTAATGCCCTCATCAGCACCTCCTTCCTCCTCTGGCTGGAAAGAACCCTGCTCAGAAATGCGGACATTGCCCCGAACCTGGTATTTGAGATTGACGAGCAGATTCTCTCCAGCAACGTCGTAGCCGCTGAGAGACTCTTCTCAATCATCGGCCGCAGCCATGCCAATACCAGCATCAGCCATTTCGGCCACGGCATTGAATCCTTCACCATCTACAGAGATCTCAAGCCTAACTACATCAAGCTGGATCCGAACCTCTGCCAGAAGTTCGATACTGATCTGAGCTCCCTGCAGTTTATCCGCATGATCATCGAAGTATCCCACAGACTGGGATGCGTGGTAGTGGCTGAAGGCGTAGAAAGCGTAGCTCAGAAGCAGCATCTGGAAAATCTGTACATCGATGCCGTTCAGGGTTATGTAGTTGCCAAGCCGGCTGAGCTTACTGATGACGTAGATCTGGAAAAGGAAAAGAACGGCCCGGCTCCGGAACCCCGTCCGATGTTCGCCTGATTGAAGGGCTCCCCGGGAGCCTGACCAAGACCTAAAAGAACGCCGCATAATTTGCGGCGTTTTTTGCATCTCTTATGCGGAGATTGTTCCCGATTAGAAGGTTCCAATTACAGGATAATCCGTAAAGCGGGCCGCACAGCATAGCCACCGTAATGGATCATGCGACCAGTCGTATTTAGTCTGCCGTTCGTTTCCACATTCGACGCCTGATCCTGACCACAGCCCGGCGAACGCAGCCACCAGGAGCAAAGACCTTCGCCAGTATACGCCTCACACTTTCTTTCTTCATCATTCTGAAAATACCGTTCCGCCTCCCCAAAACTGAGACAGAACACCCTGTCTTCAGTGCAGTTCCCACCGGGGGTGCCATATTGCGGATTATTGTCATTGCGGAGTTTTGAAACCTTGATCCTCTCAAACTCCTCTCTCAAGAACGCCACCCGCAAAAAGTCATTATTCAGCCATCTCCTAAGATCGCAGTTTTCCCAATACATTCTAATAACCCACTCGTGGTGGTACTTGCTATACCCCAGGCAGTAACGACTGATCAGGAGGGCCTCATTGCCCGATACCTCCAGCACCAGCCATTCAATGGGTTCTTCCGGGCCCTGATCGCTCCGGGGATAACGTCCGAACTTAATAATTCCCCCGGGGACAACAATATCATCTGCCGCGGGATAATCAATTCCGTTTACGGCTATAACGGAATTTTCCGATTCCTGAACCCCAAACATCTCTAACCGG
>NZ_JBGVBR010000324.1:0-2291 GCF_045225735.1 Succinimonas sp.
TTATCCATATACATGGTTGCCATCCGGTAATATGTTGACGCACGAAGATACGCAGTAGATGCACTAATCTTCTTTTCATTTTTCTCAGAGTTCTGTGCCCTCGTTTTAAGTTTTGATGCAAGATCAGCCCACGTATTCTCCCAACTGTCGGTTTCCTTGTCATTCAAACGGCTTACAACCTCGAACGCTTCTCCGGCATCCGCCATGCCAAGATAGCAGAGTCCCATCACATGCTTCATAATGGCATCCGTCATGATCCCGTCCGTAAACTTAAGCTCAGACCAATGATCGCCTGAGATTGACTGTATGCTCGGTCCTTTTGACATTGGACCGTTGTTTTTCTTTAAAATACTCATTGAGGTACCTCCTTGTTCATTTGACTTATCAACTGTGTTTTTGAATAAAAACCGGCAGTCGCATTCTGTGTCTGCCGGCCTTATTTCATTCCCACGCAAAATTATCTTTTCCTGCTCCAAGCTCAAAATGGTATTTCACAAGGCCGGTATCCACCCCGGTAAAGATTCCATTATCACAGGAAATGGAAACCTTGCTTTCTTTTCCGCTTATAGTAAATGCCTGCTTTGCCAACGCCGTAGGTGCCAGAAGTGCTGCATCCACACCATTCTTAAACCACTCGGGCACTTCTCCGTCATAAGTACTGACATCGGATGCCTTCTTAGACTTATGCGGCACCCCCTGTGTCTGACCATAACCTACAGCAATGATCCCCACCGGTTTTGCTCCCTCTGCCTTCTCCTGTGCTCCCTTCCTGTTAAAGGTTCCACCGACCCACCATGTATTCAGCCCCAGTGTCTGCGCATACAGCATAAGGTCTGCGCCGCAATAGCCACATAGTTCATCAGCACCTTCCGGCCCCGCCATAATGAAAAAGTTGTTCACGCCCTTGGCCAGGATCAGCTTGATCACGCCCGGAACCGCAGTATTATCATTTGTCATGAGCTTAATGGATAGTCCAAACTGCTCATTATTTTTTCTTACGCGGTCATTCAGTTTCGTCACGATATCCTCCGGGATAGCTTTATCCGTGTATTTACGCACCATATGCCGTTCTAACATTGCCTGTTTCATATCCATATGAAATCCCTCCATTTACTGATTGATTTCCTTTGCCCGCTGCGACATCTTCTTTAACTGAGCAGCAAAGACTTCTGCTTCCTTTTGCGTCATGTCCTGTGTAATAAAATCCACCCATTTCTTCTGAAGCTCACGGATCCGCGGCTCTGCGTTCTTCGCCTTATCAGTCAGATACACCCTTTTTGCCCGGTAATTTTCTTCGTGCGCTTCCCTGCGGACAAGCCCTTTCTTCTCCATTCCCTGGATAGTTCTTGTCGTTGCCGCCTTATCTACGGTAATCACAGCTGCCATCTCCTCTTGGGTAAGTCCGTCTCTATTATACAGCTGTGAAAGGTACATCAGCTCCGATGCTGTAATCTCAACATCAGATAGTTCATGACCAAAGAACAAATTCAGCTGACGCATCAACACAGATATATATGTTCCTGCTTTTAACATTTTAATTCCTCCATCTCAGTTGACAAGTCAATTGTACTAAAATTGTATTGACTTGTCAACTGAAAATTCAAAAAAAGGCAGCTGACAGACAAAACTCCATCAGCCGCAATTATTACACTCTCTGGCAGAAATCCAAACTCAGCCAGCCAATCCCGCTTTTCAGTTTCCCCCAAAGAGAAGCCCACGCACCACTGGAAGTAGTCACAATGGTATAAATACCCGGAGGACAGAACTGAACCCTATCATAGTTGGTTCCCGGACCTTTCTTGATATTCAGATCACTGATCTTCACCTGTACCAGAAACGGCACCTTCACCGCAGGCTCCGCCGTTTTAGGCTCATACACCACCTTGCCGTCAGCATCGAACACCTTATATCCAGGATTCTGATCTGCACACTTCTTCGCATTGGCAAGAACCTTGTAAGTGCCCTTCTGACTCTTACTATCCGCCCATGTCTTCCTGACACGGTACCACTTGACCGTCTCGCCGCCAGAATCCTTCGCGTCATACGGCGTCAGCTTCCGCTTCTCGATATACATTGATGAATGACGGGGAAGCAAGCAGAGTTTTTGTGGGTGACGATGCAGAAATACTTAACAACCCTTCATGGGTTGATGTGCAGATTAAGCAGATTAAACTGCAATATAACGCTCATCTTATAAAATTTGTAGACACCCTGTTTTCTTCTTGTTTCGGAAGTTCAACTCCGGCTTTCATCCCAGCTTCCTTCAATTTGAGGAGCCATGCCATATTTCT